>NZ_JBVAYF010000005.1:0-252612 GCF_055413345.1 Pseudaeromonas sp. HNCC25DJ180 | reverse complement strand
AGGTTGTGACGGGTTTGTTCGAGCTCATGATTGATAAGGGAAAACTCGTCGCTGCCATAGGTGTGAATACGGTGATCCAGTACCCGCTCGGAGATGCGTTGCAGGCCCTGTAGCGATTGGTTGACCTGCTTGCGGATAGTGCGAGTCAGTAGTTGGACCAATGCCATCAGTAGGGCGAGGATCACCACCATCTGCTGGGTACTGCTCCAGAGGTACTGCTTGAAGGCGGTATCGGCACTATCCAGATAGATACCGGCACCGAGCACATAGTTACCGACCGGTATCAGATAGCTGGCTTTTTCCACTCGGCTTTGGCTGCCCGGTTTCGGGAAATCGTAGTGGATAAGTTGTGGTTGTTGCTCGGCAATCACATCGGTAAAGGTATCTGCCAGATAGCGTCCTGTCTCTTTGATCGTGGTGCGGGATACCGGTTTGCCCTCTTTGCTCGGGTCGGGAGAGAAACTGACAAAGCGACCCTCATTATCGACCAAAAAGAGATAACCGCTCTGGTTTTCACCCCAGCGTGCATTGTCCAGCAGTTGGTGGCTTTGTTGCAAAAAGGCTTCCGGCGTCAGCTCTTTTTGCATGGCTGCCAGCGTATTGGCGTAACTTTCTACCTGCGATTGGAGCCCCTCTTCGAGCGCACTCTTCACACTCTCTTTTGCGGCATTAGCATTGAGCAGAGCCCCGACTAGGCTCAGTACCAGCATCAGCAGCATAAGTAGATTCATCTTGGTTGCCAGGCTCAGGCGCGCCAGAGTGCGCATGGTCCTTGATGGACCCTGAGTTGGAACATTCTCGCTACATGTTGGTGATAACATCACACCATCCATAATTTATCTCACCCATAGATTAAACACTCAAATCGAGCGAGCGGATTTTAGACAGTGGTCCGATCAGAATACAATCTAATTCTGTGCATATATCACACTAATTACCTATGGCGTTTATTGACATTTCAACTTCATTTCCTGTTGGAGCTCTTTTGGTTGGCAATGGGATTCTTTTGGTGAGGGTTAATGTTTTAAACGATCGTGTGTCAATGCGGCGGGGATGAATAGCGAGATGACGTGTCGGTTGGGTGTCAGCAGTGGCCCATTAACGGCGAGTTAACAACTAGGTGGGGTGGGGGAGGCTGAAATGAAAAAACCGGGCGATTCGCCCGGCTTCACTTGAGGTTTATGCTTGGCCTCGCCACTCGAGGATGCGATGCCGCAGGCCTTCGGCATCCAGTCCCAGCTCGCGGTACATCTCCTCCTGGCTGCCCTGCTCGATGAAGCGATCGGGTAGTCCCAGCGCCAGCAGTGGCTTTTGCAGGCCATGGCGTTGCAGGGCTTCCCCTACCGCAGAGCCGGCTCCGCCCATCAGCGCGCCATCTTCCAGGGTGACCAAGGCATCATGGCTGGCGGCCAGTTCAGCCAACAGCGCTTCATCCAGGGGTTTGACAAAGCGCATGTCAACGACGGTGGCGTCCAGGGTTTCGGCGGCTGTGAGGGCATATTTAAGCAGCGGACCAAAACAGAGCAGCGCCAACTTCTGGCCCTGACGTACGACCTTGCCCTTGCCTATGGGCAGGCTACTCATAGTCTGCTCCGGGGGAATGCCGGTACCACTACCACGCGGATAACGCACTGCCGCCGGGGCGCCTAACTGATAGCCGGTATAGAGCATCTGCCGACACTCATTCTCATCGGAGGGGACCATGATGGTGAGGTTGGGCACGGTGCGCATAAAGGCGATGTCGAAGGCGCCTTGATGGGTGGGGCCATCGGCACCGACTATGCCTGCTCTATCTATGGCAAAGAGCACAGGCAAATTCTGCAGCGCCACATCATGGATCAGTTGATCGTAGGCGCGCTGCAGAAAGCTGGAGTAGATGGCCACCACGGGTTTTTGTCCACCAATGGCTAATCCGGCTGCCAGGGTCACCGCATGCTGCTCGGCAATGGCGACATCGAAGTAGCGATCCGGGTATTGCTGCGAGAAGGCGACCATGCCGGAGCCTTCGCGCATGGCGGGGGTGATGCCGACGAGCTTCTCATCCTGGGCCGCCATGTCGCATAACCACTGGCCGAAGATGGTCGAGAAGCCAGGCTTACCGCCCGAGCTCTTGGGCAGGCAGTCATCATCCGGGTTGAACTTGGGCACACCGTGATATCCGATAGGGTCCTTCTCGGCGGGCTCGTAGCCCTTACCCTTCTTGGTCATCACATGGAGCAGCTGCGGCCCCTTGAGTTGACGCATGTTGCGCAGTGTGGTGATGAGGGCATTGACATCGTGACCATCGATGGGACCGATATAGTTGAAACCAAACTCTTCGAACAGGGTGCCGGGGATCACCATGCCCTTCAAATGCTCCTCGGCGCGGCGCGCCAGCTCCTTGACCGGCGGCAGGCCGGAGAGCACTTTCTTGCCCCCTTCGCGTATGGTGGTGTAGAGCTGGCCTGAGAGCCAGCGGGCGAGATGATTGTTTAGCGCCCCCACGTTCTCGGAGATGGACATCTCGTTGTCATTGAGGATCACCAGCAGATCTTCATGCAGATCCCCGGCATGGTTGAGTGCTTCGAAGGCCATGCCGGCGGTCAAGGCACCGTCGCCAATGATGGCTACCGCTTTGCGTCCCTTGCCCTCTTTCTTGGCGGCTATGGCCATGCCCAATGCCGCGCCAATGGAGGTGCTGGAGTGGCCGACCGAGAGGGCGTCGTACTCGCTCTCTTCACGCCAGGGAAAGGGGTGCAAACCATCCTTCTGGCGTATGCTCTGCATGCGCTCCCTGCGTCCGGTCAGGATCTTGTGCGGGTAGGCCTGGTGGCCCACATCCCAGACCAGGCGATCAAACGGGGTCTGGTAAACATAGTGCAGGGCGACAGTGAGCTCGACCACGCCAAGGCCGGAGGCCAGGTGACCACTGCTGCGGCTGACCGAGCGCAGCAGGTAGCGGCGCAGTTCGTCGCACAGGAGGTTCAGACGTTCCTGGGGCAGTTGGCGCAACTCATCTGGCGTATTGGCCAGAGCCAGGGTCGGATAATGGGCTATATCAAGACTCATCGGTTACTTCTATTCGCGTTCAATAGGTACGCTCGACAATATAGTCGGCGAAGGCTCGCAAGAGGTGCGTATTGTAGGGCAAAGGCGCCAGCGCGGCTAATGCCTGACGGTGCAGGGCGTGGGCCAGATGCTTGGCATCTTCAAGCCCCAGCAGTGCCGGATAGGTGCTCTTCTCCAGCGCCAGATCCGAGCCTTGGGGCTTACCCAGGGTGGCGGTGTCACCTATGATGTCGAGAATGTCGTCCTGCACCTGGAAGGCTAGACCAATGGCCGCAGCATACTGTTGCAGGGCCGCCAGCTGTTCGCCCTGGAGTTGATGGTGGCAGAGGGCGCCCAGGGTGACGGCGCATTCGATGAGCGCACCTGTCTTGTGGCGGTGGATCTGCTCCAGGGCTTCCAGCCCCACCTTCTGCCCTTCGGCCGCTAAGTCCAGGGCCTGACCGCCACACATGCCAGCGTAGCCTGAGGCGCGAGCCAGTTGGCTCAGCATCTGGATCTGGTTGCGCGCCAGGGCTGAGGGCAGGGGATGGTCGGCCAGTATGCTGAAGGCCAGCGTCTGCAGGGCATCCCCGGCCAGAATGGCGGTGGCTTCATCGAAGGCCTTGTGCACGGTCGGGTGGCCGCGGCGCAGGTCATCATCATCCATGGCGGGGAGATCATCGTGGATCAGCGAGTAGGCGTGAATGCACTCTATGGCGGCCGCCGGGCCATCCAGCAACTCATCCGCCACGCCCAGCATGTTGCCGGTGGCGTAGACCAGGAAGGGGCGCACGCGCTTGCCACCCAATAGCAGGCCATGGCGCATGGCGGCTTTCAGATTCGGGGCAACATCACTCAGGGCATCAATATGCTGCTGTAACAGCCCATCTATGCGTTGCCGGTAGTGATGTGAAAAGGCATCCAGCGTCACTTATTCCTCTCCTTGGGTGGTAGTGAAGGGGGCCAGGCGCTCCTCGCCCTGTTCCGCCAACAAGATCTGTACCTTCTGCTCGGCCTGGTTCAGCTTCTGCTGACCGGCGCGTACCAGTTGGACGCCGCGCTCAAACTGTTTGAGGGCCTCCTCCAGCGGCAGCTCGCCCTGCTCCATCTGCTGGACTATGGTTTCCAGCTCATCCAGGGTGGCATCAAAAGTGAGGGCATCGACGCGTTTGCCGGCCATGGTGTCCTTCCTCGGTATCGGGGGCCATATTGTCGACATCTTAACATCTCTGCCGCCAATGGGGGAGCAAGCCGTGCCTTGGCTCGTGAGCTGAGCGGCTGGCCGGCTGATTTTTGTCCCCTATGCGCAATTAAGCAGATCTAAATCACACGCAAATTTTGGTCTTGCCCTCGGCTTGGGTATAATTCGCCGCCAAGCAGAGGTCGGGGTCCCCCCTGGACTCCTGGCTTCGGTCTCTGGCCCGGTTTTATCTGGTGTCAGGCCCTCCCTTCTGTGGTTAACAAGAGCGTTCGTTATGAAATTTATCATCAAGCTATTCCCTGAAATCACCATCAAGAGCAAGTCTGTGCGCCAGCGCATGACCAAGGTGTTACAGGGCAATGTCCGCAACGTGTTGCGCCGTGTCGATCCGCTGGTGCGTGTTCGTATGGATTGGGACAAGCTGGTGGTCACGTGTGACAACGAAACGCCCGCCACCCGCGAGGCGATGATCCAGATACTGGGTTGTACTCCCGGCATTCAGGCGTTCCTCGAGGTGCAGGAGTCCCGTTATAGCGATATCCACGAGATTTATACCCGCACTGCCGCCGTGTATGGCGACCAACTGGCAGGCAAGAGCTTCTGTGTCCGGGTCAAGCGCCATGGCAAGCAGCCGTTCACCTCCATCGAGGTGGAGCGCTATGTGGGTGGCGGCCTGAATCAGAACCATGTGACCGGCGGCGTGCGGCTGAAGAACCCGGATCTGCAGATCAATCTGGAGATAGAGGACGACAAACTCTACCTTATCACCGCCATTTACCCCGGTTTGGGTGGTTATCCGCTCTCCACCCAGGAGGATGTGCTTAGCCTCATCTCGGGTGGTTTTGACTCGGGGGTCTCCTCCTATCAGTTCATCAAGCGCGGTTGCCGGGTGCACTACTGCTTCTTCAACTTGGGTGGTGCCGCCCACGAGGTGGGGGTCAAGCAGGTGGCCTATTACCTGTGGAACAAGTTTGGCTCCTCCCACAAGGTGAAGTTTCTGGCCGTGCCTTTCGAGCCCATAGTGGCCGAGATCCTGGAGAAGATCGACAACGGCCATATGGGTGTGGTGCTCAAGCGCATGATGATGCGGGTGGCCTCCCAGTTGGCCGAGAGCATGGGCGTCGAAGCCCTGGTAACCGGTGAGAGCCTGGGCCAGGTCTCCAGCCAGACCCTGACCAACCTGTCGGTCATCGATCGGGTCACCGAGACCCTGATCCTGCGTCCGCTCATCGTCAGTGACAAGCAGGATATTATTGATTCAGCTCGCCGCATCGGTACCCTGGAGTTCGCCGAGACCATACCCGAGTATTGCGGCGTCATCTCCAACAAGCCTACCGTCAAGGCGCGGATGGACAAGGTGCTGGAGGAGGAAGCCAAGTTCGACTTCGCCATTCTGGAGCGGGTGGTGAGTGAGACGCGCTGGATGGATATCCGGGTCATAGCCGAGGAGACCCGCGAGCAGGTACAAGAGGTGGAGACGGTGCAGGCGTTGGCGGCCGGTGAGGTGATACTGGATATCCGCTCACCGGATGAACACGAGGAGCGGCCGTTTAGCGTCGAGGGTCATGAGGTGCGTCATCTGCCCTTCTACAAACTGGCTACCCAGTTTGGTGACCTGGATCAGTCCCAAAGCTACCTGCTCTACTGCGATCGCGGCGTGATGAGCAAGCTGCAAGCGCTGTATCTCAAGGAGCAGGGCTTTAATAACGTCAAGGTGTATCGCCAGGCGTGAGAAGCTAGCTGGATGAGTCAACACAACGGGCCCGATAGGGCCCTTTGTGTTCGTGGTGTGTATTCAACAGCCTATGTTAGACCAACAGACCGGCGGCGACCTTCTGGGCCAGCGTGGGGCCTTCTAGCACCCGGACGGCGGCGAGGGCGAAGGCCACGGCTGTGCCGGGTCCCTGGCTGGTGATGAGGTGCTCGGCTTCATCGACCACCACGGCTTGCGCCACATAGTTGACGAGCTGGCCCTCGGTGCCGGGGTAGCCTGTTACTTTGGCGGAGCCAAGCAGGTCATGGTGGGCCAGTACCACGGCGGGGGTGGCGCAGATGGCGGCGCGCCAGGCACCACGAGCGCGCTGGGCTTTGAGCATCTCGATGAGCTGCGGCGTGTCACGCAGGTACTCGGCACCGGGTAGCCCGCCAGGCAGCAGGATGAGATCAAACTGCTCCCGGGCCACACTCTCCAGCAGCACATCGGCCACCAGTTTGACGCCGCGGGAGGCGGTGACTTGCAGGCGGCCATGTGGACAGACAGAGGCGACCGTGACCTTGACCCCCCCGCGCACCAAAACATCGATACTGGCTACGGCTTCCAGCTCTTCACAGCCGGGGGCGATGACGACGAGGGCGTGTTTACTCATGGGAGTGCTCCTTGGCTTTGATGGCATGATATAGCTGTTGTTGTAGTGGCAATGGAATGCCCAGCGGCAGAGCCTGACGTAACAGATAGCCGCACATGTAGTCGATCTCGGTGGGGCGCTGGTGGGCCAGATCCTGCTGCATGGAGGAGTAGTTCTCGGCGGTGAGGCGGGCCACCTGCAGCACCTTCTCAACCCAGACTTCTTCACTCTGGGGCAAGCCCTGGCGCAGCAGCAGGGGCTGCAGTTCGTGACATAAGGCCTCGATCTCCTCCCGGCGTGCCAGCAAAGCGCCATTCTGCTCGCCGCTTAAGGCAGTCAGAGGGTTGATGATGCTGTTGATCACCAGCTTTTCCCACTGCTTGAGATGGATTTCACTGCTCCAGCCGGCGTGGGGCAGTGCCTGTGCCAGTACGTCAGCCAGGAAGGCATAGCCTTGAGCTGCATCGTTGCCTGGGCCTATCCAGGTTTCGCCGGGGCCGGTATGGCAAAACTCATCGACCCCCAGGCGCAGGGCGCCGTTGCTGGTAATGCCGAGCAGCAGGGGGTTCTCGGGAAAGGCACGCTGCACCCACTCTTGGGTGCCCATGCCATTGTGTAGTAGCAGTATGGGCGTGTGGCTGGGCAGGCGACCAATCAGTGGCTCCAGGGCCGGTTGTACCTGGTAGGCCTTGGTGGTCACCAGCAGCAGAGTGATGTTGTCGGCATCCTTGGGTTGCAGGAAGTCGGGTTCGAAGCGATAGCCGTGATCATCAAGATCCCACAGTTGCAACTGCAGGGGCAGGCGCACGGCACCGCCATCGGTGCGCAACAGGCTGATCTGATGGCCAGCTTTGGCGAGTAGCCCGGCCAGCACTCCCCCCAGGGCGCCACAACCAAGCAGGGTCCAGTGTTTCATCTGAGTTGCTCCCATTTGCGATACCCTTGGCGCAGTAGCAGGTAGGTGGCGACGCCTGCCAGATCCGCCAGCCAGTCGAACAGGCTGGCTGTATGCCGGGTGCCTATCTGCAACACTTCAATGAGCAGGCCGAAGGCCAGTACCCAGGCGACTTTATGCCACAACTTGCCGGGGAGGGCCTGTTCGCTGATGGCCAGCAGCAGGCCAAATGCCAGGCTATGCACCCACTTATCCATGTTAGATACATAATCGGGAATAGCAAAGGGGCCCAGCCCGCGCCAGAGCATCAGGGCGCAGATCAGTAGCAGCAGTAGACGAGCAAGACGAGGCGACATGGCAGACTCTTATGTGACTATTGGCGGGATTCTAGCAGAGAGAGTCATTCAGTGTGGCCCCCTTCTTATGCTAGATTATGGCCTTTTGTTGGGATAGACAGGAAGCACACCATGCCCTCTTTTGACATTGTCTCTGAAGTATCCATGAACGAGATGCAGAATGCGGTGGAGAATGCCAATCGCGAACTGCAGACCCGTTTCGATTTCCGCGGCGTTGAAGCCTCTTTCGAGTTTACCAAAGAGTCTATCAAGATGGCCGCCGATGCCGAGTTTCAACTCAAGCAAATGGAAGACATACTGCGCGACAAGGTACTCAAGCGCAACATTGATGCGAGCTCTCTGGATTTCGCCGAAGTGGTCCACTCCGGTCGGCGTTATTCGCAAGAGGTGAAAATTAAGGAAGGGATCGAGACCGAGATGGCCAAGAAGCTGGTCAAGCTTATCAAGGAGGCCAAACTCAAGGTACAGGCTGCCATTCAGGGCGACGAAGTGCGGGTGACCGGCAAGAAGCGGGATGATCTGCAGGAGGCGATGGCGCTGGTCCGTGGTGCCGATCTGGGTCAGCCCTTCCAGTTCACCAACTTCCGCGACTAAGCCTGTCAGTGGTTAACATCCAAAACGGAGCCAAGCGCTCCGTTTTTTTATCAGGCGCGCCCTGCTCTGGCCGCTGTTGTGCCCGCGCTTTCCTGTGCCCTGTCATGGCACAGTGACAGCCCATAGGGTATGGTAGCCGCTCCTTTTTGTTACCTTGTTATCCGTTATGAGTGATAAACCCTGGCTCGCGCTGCTGCTCTCCCGTCGCATGTTGATCTGTCTCTTCACCGGCTTCAGCTCCGGTCTGCCACTCTACTTGTTGCTGAACCTGGTACCAGCCTGGCTCAAGAGCGAGGGGGTGGATATCAAGGCCATAGGCCTGTTGGCGCTCATCCAGTTTCCCTACACCTGGAAGTTTATCTGGGCGCCACTGATGGATCGTTTCACCGTGCTGCCGCTGGGGCGGCGTCGCGGCTGGATGTTGCTCTGCCAGCTCATTTTGCTCTGCTCGATTGCCGGTATGGGGTTGCTCGACCCAGGCGGAGAATTCTGGAGCATAGCCGCCCTGGCGGGTTGCGTGGCCTTCTTTAGCGCCAGTCAAGACATAGTGCTGGATGCCTTTCGGCGCGAGATATTGAGTGATGAACAGCTGGGGTTGGGGACGTCGCTGCATGTGAATGCCTATCGTATCGCCGGACTGGTGCCGGGAGCGCTCGCCTTGATCCTGGCCGACCATCTGCCCTGGGCCCAGGTTTTTTTCATCACGGCGCTCTTCATGTTGCCCGGGGTGGCACTCACTCTGCTGGTGAAGGAGCCGCAACTGGTGCGGGTGCCGCAAACCCTGCGCGAGGCGGTGGTCGAGCCGTTTCATGAGTTTATGACCCGGCAAGGGTGGCGCAGTGCGCTGCTGATACTGCTATTTCTCTTTCTCTACAAGCTGGGGGACAGCATGGCCACGGCGCTGGCCACCCCCTTCTATCTGGATCTGGGCTTCAGCAAGACCGACATCGGCATCATAGCCAAGAATGCCGGATTGTGGGCCAGTGTGCTGGGGGGGCTGCTGGGGGGTATCTGGATGATCAGCTTGGGGATCAACCGGGCGCTCTGGCTGTTTGGCCTGGTGCAACTGGGGTCGATCCTGGGGTTTGTCTGGTTGAGTGGTTTGACGCCCAGCCTCTGGGCGCTGGGGCTGGTGATTGGGTTTGAAGCGCTGGGGGTCGGGCTGGGTACTGCTGCCTTTACCGCCTTTATCGCCCGCACTACGGATCCGCGCTATACCGCCACCCAGTTTGCGCTCTTCACCTCACTGGCTGCGGTGCCGCGTACCGTGGTGAATGCCAGCACCGGCTATCTGGTGGCGGCCCTGGGGTGGCAACATTTCTTCTGGCTCTGCACCCTGTTGGCCGTGCCGGGTATGGTGTTGTTGCTGAAGGTGGCGCCCTGGCATGACAAGAGCCCAGTCAGCAGTAGTCAAACCTAGCCCAGTCTCTTCTCCCAATAAAAACAGCCCGCACTTGCGGGCTGTTTTTATTGGTTAACCCAATGGCTAGGGCAGCAGCGTCACTTGCTTGAGCAGTATGGGTTGCTGCGGCACGTCATCGGCTTGCAGGTCAGGGTTAAAACCAGTTGGTTGGGCGGCAATTTTATCCAGCACCTCGATGCCGCTCACCACCTTACCAAACACAGTGTATCCCCAGTTGACTCCGCCATCCAGGGCCTCGTTGTTCTTCAGGTTGAAGTAGAACTGGCGGGTGGCACTGTGCGGATCGCCGGTGCGCGCCATGGCCAGGGTGCCGCGGCTGTTGCTCAGGCCATTCTTGGACTCATTCTCCACGGCCGGATAGTTGGGCAGCGACGTGAAGTGGCTGTCATAGCCGCCCCCTTGCACCACGAAACCGGGGATCACCCGATGAAACAGGGTGCCCTGATAGCTGCCATCCTTGACGTACTTGAGGAAGTTCGCCACCGTCTTCGGTGCCTTGGCGCTATCGAGCTCCACCACCAGCTTGCCGTAGCTGGTCTCCATCTCGACTCGCACCACTTTGGCGGCGGGCGCCACGGTCTGCGCCTGCGGCGCGGCCAGAACCAGAGTTGGCAGCAGGGCCAACATAGCTAACCATGATTTCATCAGTTACCGCTCCGAATGTAGTTGCGAACCTGGCTGTCACCCAGCATCTCGTTGAGCAGAGTCGCGATCTGCTCGTTCAGCATCACTTCTATGTCGCCGGTATCCGGCAGGGTCGCTGTCTCCTGCATGGCTGACTTGCGATACTCCTTGGTGATGTGGGAACCATTGTGCTCGGCATTGAGTTTGACGCGGATAGCGATCCGGGTCTTGTAGACCAAGCCCGGCTTGGTCACCTCGGCCTGCAACTGCTCTATGCCCAGGGTCAGGTGGTTTTCCGCATCATTGGTGATGATGGCTCCCTGCTTGGCATACCCCTTGGCCAGACGATCGGCCAGCAGAGTGGCGGGCGCCACATTGTTGGGGATCAGCACCTCAGGCTTGCCGCTGAGCTTGATCTTGATGATCTGGCTACCAACCCGGGCATCATTGCTATCCACTTTGATGCGGGTGCCCTGAGGCAGTATGTTGTCTGGCTGATCGTTGAGAATGGGGTTCAGGCTGGCCGACTCGGGCCAGGTGGTGCTGCAGCCACTCAGAGCGAGGGCGAGCAGGGCAAACAGTAGTGGTTTCATAACAGCTCCCTAAGATTTTATGGCTCGTAAAATAACAAATTTTTGGTTGTTGGCGATAGTTTGTACCTGGCCAAAGAGTCGCGGTAACTTGCTGTGGTAGCCCAGATGGCGATTGCCGACTATCCACAGTTCACCTCCTGAAACCAGACAGCGTTTGGCATCGCAAAACATCTGCCAGGCCAGATCATCAGTGAGGGTGTGTTGCTGGTGGAAGGGGGGGTTGCACAGCACGGCTTGCAGCGACTCATCCGGTTGCTGCTCCAGGGCATTACCCAGCATAAAATCACAGCGTCCCAGATCCTGGGGCCGGTTATGGGCCACATTCTGCCGACTGGAGGCGATGGCCATATGGGATTCATCGACGAAGAGCAGCCTGGCCTCCGGATTTTGTGCCAGTGCCGTCAAGCCAATCACGCCGTTGCCACAGCCCAGATCGGCTAGGGTGCCCGTCAGCTGGGAGGGCAGATGCTGCATGAAGAAGCGGGCACCAATGTCCAGGCTGCCACGGGAGAAGAGATTGGCATGGTTGCTGATGAGATAGCCATTCTGCTCCTCCTGCCAGCAGGTAGGATAGGGATTTTCTGGTGCCCCAGGTTTGCTCACGCTACAGAAGATGAGCCGGGCCTTTTTCCAGGCCAACGAGGTGCGAGTAGGGCCGAGGATGCGCTCAAACAGCTGCAGGGTAGAGCTGTGAATATCCCGGCTCTTGGCGCCCGCCAGGATCAGGGTCTGCTCGGTGACCACCTCACGCAGTTGCAGCAGTTGTTGCTCCAGCAGGGCCAGGGTCTTGGGGATCTTGATCAGCACCACAGCGGGATGCTCCGGCAAGGGCGCGAGCACATCTTGCTGCGTGACCCGCTCGGCGGCCAGTTCATTCCTGGCCAGGTTGCGGCGGCTTGCCTCCTGCGCCAAAAAGGAGTCGCTGACAGAGAAGGGGTGACGTTCGTGTAATGCGCAGGCCAGGGCACCGAAGCCATCGTTGAAAATGAGCACAGGGCCAGAGGCCAAGGGCAAGCGCGCTTCCTGTTCGGCCAACTGCTGTAGTAGAAACTCATCTGCCGCTTCCCAGGCCTGGAGGCTGGCATCCAGGGTGGTTGGGTAGCGCTCCAGGGTGAGGGCATGGCCTCCCAACTCGATTTGACTCATGGTGCTGTTAATTGCCTAGGCTGCGATTAGAATGGCGCTATTCTACCTGCCCGCAGGTGATTCACCAATCTATGCCCATATGAGGCTAGGCTCACCCTGCCCGTCTGGTCAGCCAGAAGTACCAGAGTACCATTGAGGAGAAGATGATGACCATGCAACAGCAGATCGAGCTGAAATTGCAGCAGGTGTTTGCCCCCACTCATCTGGAGGTGCGTAATGAAAGCCATATGCACCGTACCGAGCCCGGCGCCGAGAGTCACTTCAAGGTAGTGCTGGTCAGTGAGCGCTTTACCGGGCAGCGGCTATTGGCGCGCCACCGGGAGGTCAATGGCGTGTTGGCGGAGGAGCTGGCCGGCGCCATCCATGCGCTGGCGCTGCATACCTATACCCCCGAAGAGTGGCTGCTGCAGGGCGCCGCGCCGCGCACCCCCTCCTGTGTGGGCAAGCCAGAATAAGATGGTAAGGTTTGCCGTTTACGGCCTCGCTCTGGGGCTCTGGCTACCCTTATTGGCACAGGCTGACACCCTGCTGATGGCCAATGGCGATCGCTATTCAGGCAGGGTCAGCCAGCAGGGCGATAGGCTGCTGATCGCGCTGGATTATGGTGGCAATCTGAGCCTGCCGCGCAGCGCCGTCAGTCAGTGGCAGCGCAGCAACAGGGCCGCTGCCCCCGACCAGGGCGCTGCGGTGTCGACCGTAACGGCCACGACAGCCGCAACGGTGGCCGTATCACCGGCGCTGGCCGACGCAGCTAAACCCGAGGCTACGGATCAGTGGAAACTGGGCGGTAATGGCGATCTGGATATGCGGCTAAAGCGCAACAGCAAGCAGACCAATAACTTCTTCTTCAAAGGCGATCTGGAGCTGGAGAATGCCAGTTGGCGTCATACTCTGGCGGGCGAGTACACCTATGAAACCTCCGATGATGTCACCAAGACCCATAAGTACAAGCTCGAACCCTCGGTGGATTACTTCTTCAATCACCAAGCGTTCTGGCGCAGCACCATCAGTTACAACTACGACCTGCTCTCCCCCATTTACCTGCAGCTCGATTATCTGACCGGTCCTGGCTATCGCTTCTGGAATGATGACAAGAAGAAACAGCGGCTGGAGCTGATTGCTCAGGGGGGCATAAGTTCGCTGAACTGGAGTGATGCGGCGCCAGCGCTGGTGCTGCTCTATGGTCACCATAGCGCCGGCTATCCGGTGGCGCGGCTGCAGTGGGATTACCGCCAGCCGCTGTTTGACAAACAGCTGGAGCTCTATAGCGAAGGAACTTACCAGA
Organism: Pseudaeromonas sp. HNCC25DJ180; assembly: GCF_055413345.1. Classification (NCBI taxonomy): domain Bacteria; kingdom Pseudomonadati; phylum Pseudomonadota; class Gammaproteobacteria; order Aeromonadales; family Aeromonadaceae; genus Pseudaeromonas; species Pseudaeromonas sp. HNCC25DJ180. The sequence goes on along the minus strand of NZ_JBVAYF010000005.1, from coordinate 239,123 downwards.
AATACCTGCACCAGGCTTCGTCCTACATCTACATCAATTGCTCCATTGATGGTTCGGTTGGTTTGCGTTACTACCTCAATGACCATCTGCGTATTGGTTTGTTCCAGGAGCTGGAGTGGGATGATGCTTGGCTGCAGGTCAATTCGATAAAGTATCCGCTCAATGAGAAGGAGTGGCGGCAGAAGATCAGTCTGGGCGCCCAGTTTTGAGCAGAACCCGACTTGAAAGAAGCGGCTCAAGCGGTTTGCTCAGTCACGCTGATGGTAAATGTAGACCTGAGTAAAAATGGCGACTCCCCTGATACAGAAGAGTCAGCAGGAGAGTCGATAGGCGAGTTAGCGTGAAGCAGAATAGTAGCTTAGACCCGCAGATCCAGCTGTTGCACAGTTCCCGCCTTGCCATCCTCTGTCAGATACAGGCCAGTCTGGCGCAGTACGGCGGGGCTTTGGCCTATTTGGCCATCTCCCTCGCTTGACGTGGTGGGATCCGCTGCCAAGTGCATAAACGGGGTGGCCGCGTTTTGCAAGAAGATGGCGCCTATCTGCTTGTCGCCCATCGTCAGCAGGGCCTCGCCGGGTCGGTAGAGGCGCAGTTCGGCAAACTGCTTGTCACCCTCGTCGAGCACGCCATTGCCATCCTGATCCAGGGCTGCCAGATCGGCAAAGCCATTGCCAGATTGCACACCAAATAGCTCGGTGCCGTTATCTATCTGGCCATTGTTGTTGCGATCCATGGCTAAAAAGGCGGAGCCTGCGGCCAGTTGCGGCAGCTCCTCCTGCTGGCCATCCCCCTCCAGATCGAAGCTGAACTTGCCCGAGGTGAAATCGGCGACCAGCCCATCCAGATTGAGCACCAGGGGGTCTTTCAAGGCGCCAGCCCGGGTGAGCCGATCGCTGGCGCTGACCAGTTGGTAATCCAGGGCAAAGCCCAGCTCCAGCTTGATCTCCCGACCATCGGCCGTGGTGACACTGCCATGGGCGGCAAATTTAAGTTGTTCCTGCTCCAGTTTGAGATCGGTGACGCGTACTGCGGCATTATCCTGTGGGTTGCCGCTGGCCTCCGGCGGCGCTTGCTGGGGCGTGGCGGCCCCACCATCGCTGGCTGGGGTACTGTCACCAGACGTTTGCATGGTTTTGGGCAAACTGATCTTGATGCCGGTGAGCGATTCGATCATCACCTTCATCAGGCGTAGCTGGTTGGGTAGGGAAAGCTCTTGCTGCTCTTCATCGGTCAGTTCATGGCTGGCGCCAGTGGCGGCCGGGTCGCTGCTCTTTTTCTCCGGAACCTCTTCTGACTTTATTCGCCCCAGGTTGAGCTTCATCTGTTGTTGCAGTTGTTTGCGATTGAGCTGGGTATCCCGCAGCAGCGCTTCGCTACCGGGATCGCTGGTTCGCTTGCCCAGGTTGGATGCGCTTTGGTTGCCGCGCCACTCTGCTTGGCTATAGCTCTCCTGGTTTAATGTCAGACTCTGCTCCTGCCCTGGCTGCAGTGTGCCGCCTAACTGTTTGACTTCGCGCTGTTGCAGAGTACGACTCTGATACTCGGCATTCAGATCCAGTTTTTGTTCTGTGATGCGCATGAGTGACTCCACAAATGATTTCTCCGGCTCTTAGGTTATCGGCACCGTTAGCCCAGGGTTTAACATCATTTACGCATAACAAAGAGGGCTGATAGATCAGCCCTCTCTAATTACCCTGTGAGTGCTTACTATCGCCAAGTGGGTGGCAGGCAGAGACCTGTGCCTGCCAAACCACAATACCCTCCGGGATTCTTGGCCAGATATTGCTGGTGGTAGGTTTCGGCAAAATAGAAGGGGGAGGCTTCGACTAACTCTGTGGTGATGGCTCGTGTGTCTCCGGCCTGGTTCATCACGTGTTGAAACGCCTGACGGGTGGCTTCTGCCTCAGCGGCTTGCGCCTTGGTGAGGGTAAAGATCATGGAGCGATACTGGGTGCCCACATCACCGCCCTGAGCCATGCCCTGGGCGGGATCATGTTGCTCCCAGAACAGTTTGAGCAACTCGCCATAGCTTAGCTGGCGCGGGTCAAACACCACCAGCACGCTTTCGGTGTGGCCCGTCATCCCAGAACACACCTCCTGATAGCTGGGGTTGGGGGTGGTGCCTCCCTGATAGCCGACGGCGGTCACGTAGACCCCGCTCTGCTGCCAGAACAGACGCTCCACGCCCCAGAAGCAGCCCATGGCAAAGTAGGCCCGCTCCAGGCCTGCCGGGTAGGGCGCCAGCATGCTGTGGCGGGAAACAAAGTGCAGCGGATTGAGTGGCATGGCCTCACTGCGGCCCGGCAGTGCCTCGGCCGGGCTAATCATCTGGGTCTGGCGCATGGGCGCTCCTCTGGTTCGATTCGGTTTAGATACCAAACCCTTCATTACGCAGCTGGGCGAAAGCCAGATCGGCGGCATGGAGGGTGGCATCGATCTCGGCGTCCCCGTGGGCTAACGAGAGAAACCCCGCCTCGTAGGCACTGGGAGCCAGATAAATACCCTCTTCGAGCATCAGGTGGTAGAAACGTTTGAAGGCAGCCAGATCGCAACGGCTCAGCTGTTCGAAGCGCGTAATGACGGGCTCTTTGGTGAAGAAGAAGCCGAACATGCCACCGACCTGGGTGATCGTCAGAGGGATGGCGTTGCGCTCGGCCGCGAGCTTGAGCCCCTCCGCGACCCGGCGGCTCTTGTCATTGAGAGCCTCATAGATACCGGGTGCCTGGATGGCTTTTAACATGGCAAGCCCGGCGGCCATGGCCACCGGATTACCGGAGAGGGTACCCGCCTGGTAAACCGGGCCGACCGGCGCCAGATGTTCCATCACATCCCGACGCCCGCCAAAGGCGCCCACCGGCATGCCGCCGCCGATGATCTTGCCCAGTGTGGTCAGATCCGGTTGGATGCCATAGTAGCCCTGAGCCCCTTGCAGGCTGACGCGAAAGCCGGTCATCACCTCATCAAAAATGAGTAGTGCGCCGAACTCATCACACAGGGCGCGCAACCCTTCCAGGAAGCCGGGCTCGGGGGGAATACAGTTCATGTTGCCCGCCACTGGCTCCACTATGATGCAGGCGATCTCGTCTGGATACTGGGTGAAGGCACTGCGTACCGACTCCAGATCGTTATAGATGCAGGTGAGGGTGTGTTTGACAAAATCGGCGGGCACCCCAGGTGAGTTGGGCTGCCCCAGGGTGAGGGCACCCGAGCCGGCCTTGACCAGCAGGGCATCGGCATGACCGTGGTAGCACCCTTCAAACTTGATAAACTTGTCGCGACCGGTGAAACCACGAGCCAGGCGAATGGCACTCATGGTCGCCTCTGTGCCCGAGTTGACCATGCGGCTCATCTCCATGGTGGGCAGCAGGCTATGCAGGGTTTCCGCCATCTCCACCTCCACGGCGGTGGGGGCGCCGAAACTCAACCCCTTTTCGACCGCTGCCAGTACGGCGGCCTTGATGGCGGGGTGGTTATGCCCTAGCAGCATGGGGCCCCAGGAGCCGATGTAGTCCACATAGGCTTTGCCATCCACATCATAGAGATAGGCGCCATCAGCATGGTCGATGAAGCGCGGGGTGCCGCCCACGCCGTTGAAGGCGCGAACCGGTGAGTTGACGCCGCCCGGTATGGTATGGCGAGCCTGATCGAAGAGTTGGGCGGAGCGAAGATGTTGTTCTGTCATGGATGGGTCCTCAGCAATTGCGGTGCCTGGCAGGGGGGGCCCTGTCGTCATGACCGCCGGTGAACATGGCCGACTAATGATAATGACCGACTATAGCAAAAACCGCGGTCAGCAGATATCAGCCCCGTTGTCGGCCAGGTGTGAGTGGGGTATGGACTCAATTAGCCTAGCTGGCTTTTGGCCAGAGTCACAGCCGGGCCGCGTATTGGGATCTTTTCTACTTACCTGATGGCCTGTGGCGGTGAATACTTGAACTGTGAACTAGGGTATTGGATAATCCCGCTTAATTGTGTAAGAGAGGTCAACAATGAGCGAGATAGCCGAGGTTCAATTCCCCATCCAGATGACGGATGCGGCCGCCAACAAGGTCAAGAGCCTGATCACCGAGGAAGAAAACCCGGATCTCAAGCTGCGCGTCTATATTACAGGCGGCGGTTGCTCCGGTTTCCAATACGGTTTCACCTTCGATGAGAAGATCAATGAGGGGGATACCGTCATCGAGAAGAGTGGGGTCACCCTGGTCATCGATGGCATGAGCCTGCAATATCTGGTGGGTGGCAGCGTGGATTACATCGAAGGGCTCGAAGGCTCCCGCTTCCTGGTCACCAACCCGAACGCCACGGCTACCTGTGGCTGCGGCTCATCCTTCTCTATCTAGCTTGCCCGATCCAGCTTGCCACTCTGGCCAGCTGGCTCGGTAGCCCGGAGGCTCTATGTCTGCACTACCCCTGACCCATGATCTCAACCGCCTCGCTCTGTATATGCGCCCCTCCTGCCCCTATTGTGTACGCGTGACCGATTTTTGCCATGAGGCGAAGATTGAACTGGCGTGCCGCAACATAGCTGAAGGCGAACATCTGGAAGCCCTGATGGTGGGCGGTGGCAAGCGCCAGGTGCCCTGTCTGCGGATCCTGGATGGCCAGGGGCAGAGCCACTGGCTCTATGAGTCGCTGGATATTATCAGCTATCTCAAGCAGCAGTTTCCGGCGGTTTGAGTTAGCCCAAAACGAGAGAGGGCTGCAGCGAGGCCCTCTCTATATGCAAATCTCAACTTGTCATAGAAGTTTCTCGCATTTGTCATGTGACAAAACTGTCATAATTCCCTGCTATGCTGGCGCTCTAATTTTCCGGTGGAGCTGGACCATGCGTGCTGTCATTTCCCTGTCGTTCTTACTGTTTACCCTCTCATCCCTGGCGGCGACGCTGGAGCTGCGCGGCCCATTGCAGCTGCTGGCGACCACACCCGAGCAGTCGGTCGAGGAGAAGAGCCTGACTCTGGCTCCGGGTGAGCATCAGCTGCTGGTGCGCTATCTGGATGTGATCCCCTCGCGTAGCAACTCGGAAAATGATCAGGAGTTTCGCTCCGAGCCACAGGTGGTGCGCTTTACCGTCTCTGGCGACGAGAGCCTGACCCTGAGCGCCCCCGCCTTGAATAACCAGGCCGCCATGGAGCAATACGCCAAGCAGCCCAAGCTGGAGCTCAACGGCTTGGCCACCCCGGCGGTTCAGGATGTGTTGCCTGTGAAGGGGTTTATGTTGGGTGTGGATTATCAGGATCTGCTGGCCAACTATAACCGGGGAAGTGGCTCTGCCGTGTTAGCCAGCGGCGTTGCGGCCACTTCTACGACGGCAGCAACCGCCACGACTGCGACCGTCGCCACGACGGCGGTAGTTGCCGGGGCTAGCGCCGTGGCCGCGGCGAAACCTGCCCCATCGGCCCCGTCCACCACGGGCGCCAAGGAGCAGGCACTGCAGCAACTCTTCTTGCAAGCCACACCAGCTGAGCGCAAGCGTTTCATGAGCTGGGCGGTACAACAATTATAAGTAGGGACGGCAGGGTTTTTTTGCTTTGTTTGCCGGGGCAGGGCGAGTAAGCTCTGCCAACGAATCGCCTGCGAGAGCCTGACATGTCTGAACTGAGTGCTGCCTTTTCCCTTCATCCTACCCTGGCCGCTGACACTGTCTGGCTTGGGGATCTGCCCCTGAGTCGGGTGTTGCTGGCCCGGGAGAGCCGTTACCCCTGGATCATACTGGTGCCTCGGCGCGCCGGCATGCGGGAGTGGTACGAGCTGGAGGATGAGGCGGGTGTGCTGTTGGCCGAATCGTGTAGCATAGCGCGGATGATGCAGGTCTCCCTGATGCCGGATAAGCTCAACATAGCGGTGATAGGGAATGTGGTGGATCAGTTGCATCTGCACCATGTGGCGCGCTTCCATGAAGATGCGGCCTGGCCCAAGCCCATCTGGGGCTTGTTGCCAGCCAAGCATCACACGGATGACTCCCTGCAGGCGGCGGTGAAGCGCTGGCAACAGTGGTTGGCGGTCTTGCCCGAGTTCACCAAGGCGAGCTAGTGTTAGCGTCACCTTCCTTTTTATCGTCACAAAAAAGCCCCGCATAACTGCGGGGCTTTTTTGTGGCTCTCTTTTCGTGGCTGTTGTTGGCGCGGGTTAGCCCGCCGGACAGAGGCAGCCCAGTATGGCCTGACGGCTGGCGCCGGTGACCGCAGAGAGATTGCCGGCACGGCCATCCAGGAAGCTCTTGGCAAGCCAAGCGAAGGCGATGGCTTCAACCCAATCCGGGTGCAGCCCCAAGGCATCGGTAGAGTCCAGATGCCAACCAGGCAGCAGATCCATCAGCCGGTAGACCAGGGCATCGTTGTGTACGCCGCCGCCACAGATGAAGAGTTCCGGCGCCTTCACTCCGCTAGCCAGGGGCAGCAGGGCATCGCTAATGGAGCGGGCGGTGAATTCCAGTAGCGTGCGCTGGACATCCTCCAGGCGCATGGGGGGCCGCTCGGCGAGGAAGAGCTCCATCCAGGGCAGCGTGAAGGTTTCACGCCCCGTGCTCTTGGGGTGCGGCATGTGAAAGTAGGGGTGTCCCAGCAGGCGGTTCAACAGATCGCTGTTGACCCAACCACTGGCGGCCCAGGCGCCCTTGGGATCGTAATGGCCGCCTTTGTGCTTGCGATACCACTGATCCATCAGGGTATTACCGGGGCCGGTATCGAAGCCGAAGACCTGATCATCCGGGCCTGGCAGCACAGAGACATTGGCGATGCCGCCTATGTTGAGGATCATGCGCGGCCCCGTTTTGGAGCCGAACACCGCCTGATGGAAGGCGGGGACCAGGGGGGCGCCTTGGCCACCCAGGGCGACATCCTTGGCGCGAAAATCACAGATCACATCTATGCCGGTCTCCACCGCCAGGCGGGCGCCGTTGCCGATCTGCAGGGTGAAGCCCAGCTCGGGTCTATGACGTATGGTCTGGCCGTGGGAGCCGATGGCGCGGATCTGACTGGGGTGGTGGCCGGTTTTGGCCAGCAGGGCGCGCACCGCCCCGGCAAAATGGACGGCGACTATCTGATCCATCTCGCCCATGCGGTCAATTTCATTGGGGCCCGGGTTACACAGGGCATGCAGCCGGTTGGTCACCTTCACCGGCCAAGGATGGGCATGGCTGGCCAGCAGCTCGGGGCGCTCACCGTGAAAACGGACCAGTGCCGCATCTATGCCATCCATGCTGGTGCCGGACATCAGACCGATAAAGAGATCGCTCATGGCTTACTGCTCCTCTGGCCTGGTGTGGCGGCTATCCTTGGGGCTGGGCAGCGAAGGGTCGCTGACGCTGGCATAAGCCTGGTCAGTGACGTGAGACAGCGTTCGCGGCGCGCGATGATACAAAAATAGGTACAAACCAAACTGCCATGTTCTGATAAAAGGACAAAAAGAGAGCGGAGTCATGCTAGTTAGCACGCAGGCCGCGCCAGTTTACAGGCTTTCCATTGCCGCCGCCATTCCGTAAGATGGCTGGGTTTTTTCATTTATGTATGGAGTAGCAAATAATGTCCCAGCTGGAAGCCGCGCTCGCCGAGATAAAGCGCGGAGCCGAAGAGATACTGGTCGAAGCCGAGCTGGTCGCCAAGCTCAAAGAAGGCCGTCCCCTGCGCATCAAACTGGGCATGGACCCGACTGCACCGGATATTCACCTGGGTCACACTGTTATCCTCAACAAGCTGCGTACCTTTCAGGACCTGGGTCATGAGGTGATACTGCTGATTGGTGATTTCACTGCGCTGGTGGGGGATCCCTCCGGCAAGAATTCCACCCGTCCGCCCCTCTCCGAAGAGGCGATCCAGGAAAATGCCAAGACCTATGCCGAGCAGGCATTCAAGATCCTGGATCCAGCCAAGACCCGGATTGAGTACAACTCCAGTTGGCTCAAGGAGCTGGGCGCCACCGGCATGATCAAGCTGGCGGCCAAGCAGACCGTGGCCCGCATGCTGGAACGCGACGACTTCAAGAAGCGTTACAGCAGTGGTCAGTCCATCGCCATCCATGAATTCCTCTACCCGCTGCTGCAAGGCTATGATTCAGTGGCGCTGAAGGCGGATGTGGAGCTGGGCGGGACCGATCAGAAGTTCAACCTGCTGATGGGGCGCGAGCTGCAAAAAGATGCCGGTATGGCCACCCAGTGCGTCTTGATGATGCCGCTGCTGGTAGGGCTCGATGGCGTCAAGAAGATGTCCAAGTCCGCCAACAACTATATCGGCGTTCACGATGCGCCCAACGACATGTTCGGCAAGATCATGTCCATCAGCGATGAGCTGATGTGGAGCTACTACGAGCTGCTCTCCACCCGCCCACTTCCGGAGATCTGCGAGTTCAAGGCCGGTATCGCCGCTGGCACCCTGAACCCGCGGGATGTGAAGATTTGGCTGGCCAAGGAGATCATCGCCCGTTACCACGATGAAGCGGCTGCCGAAGCGGCGCACAACGACTTCACCCAGCGCTTCTCCAAGAACGCCATTCCCGACGAGATGCCGGAAGTGACGGTTGAGGCTGGTGCCGAAGGCATGGCCGTGGGCAATCTGCTGAAAGAGGCCGGTTTGGTGGAAACCACCTCCGAAGCCCTGCGCATGATCAAGCAAAATGCCGTCAAGCGTGAGGGTGAAGTGGTCAGCGATGGCAAGCTGCTGGTCACCGCTGGCACTAGCGTCTGGCAGGTCGGTAAGCGCAAGTTTGCCCGGATCACTGTTGCCTAGCGCTTGTGGCAGCTAGTCGTTGATAAAAACCCCGGTCGTCACTGACTGGGGTTTTGTTTTTTAGGCGCTAACGTGCCCCAGTGGCCGCCCCGCAACCGCGCTGAGCTGTAGATTTCTCTTGGCCTTCAACCCCTCACCCCTGTAACAGAGCTCGGAATAGCCGAAAGGACAAGCCGGGCTGCAACTTGCATACTCATCCTTTTTTCCGTCAAGAGATGCGCCAGACATAGACCTAATGAATCCGTTTATCACCTGACGGAACCCCGCTTTATCACATTACAGAGGAGGCCATAGTGGTAACACAGCAACCATCCCTAGCACCCCGTTGTACGCTTTCACTCCCTATCCTGATCCCCAGTCTCATTCTGATCGGCGTACTGCTGCTGATCTGCTCCCTGCAACCCGAGGCGGCGGCTCGTTTCTTTGGCGCCGGTCAAAGCTGGATCACCCAGCACTTAAGCTGGTTCTATGTGCTGGCGGTGGGCCTCTTCCTGATCCTGCTGTTGGGGCTGGCCTTTAGTGAATACAGCTCCATACGTCTGGGGCCGGATGACGCCCGGCCAGAATTCAGTTTCGCCTCTTGGCTCGCCATGCTCTTCGCCGCTGGCATGGGGATAGGGCTGATGTATTTCGGGGTGGGTGAACCCATGATGCACTTTATCGCTCCCCCGCAAGGGGCGTCCGGCACGCCGGCGGCGGCGAAAGAGGCCATGGTCACCACCTTCTTCCACTGGGGCTTCCACGCCTGGGCTATCTACGGCATTGTCGGTCTGGTGCTGGCCTATTTTGGCTTTCGCTATAATTTGCCCCTCACCATTCGCTCCGGTCTCTATCCCATCTTCAAGGAGCGTATTCACGGCCCCATTGGTCATGCGGTGGATGTGTTTGCCCTGGTGGGTACCATCTTCGGGATCGCCACTACCCTGGGTTACGGGGTGGTGCAGATCTCGGCCGGCATCACGCGGCTGACCGGGTTTGACACCTCGGGCGATCTGTTCCGGTTTGGCCTGATTGCGGCTGTAGTCGGCCTGGCGGCCATCTCGGCTGTCAGCGGTCTGGATAAGGGGGTGCGCCGTCTCTCTGAGTTCAACCTGCTGCTGGCTATCGCCCTGCTGCTATTTGTGCTCTTTGTCGGTCCAACCGAGTTTATTCTCGGCGCGTTGTCGGAAAACATCGGCAACTATGTCTCCCAGTTAACCGAGCTGACCTTTCGCACCTTTACCTACTCCGAGCCCAACCAGAGTGGCTGGTTTGGCAACTGGACCCTGCTCTACTGGGCCTGGTGGATCTCCTGGTCGCCCTTTGTCGGCCTCTTCATCGCCCGTATCTCCCGGGGGCGGACTCTGCGCGAATTTATTCTCGGTGTGCTCTTTGTCCCGACCGCCTTCAACCTGCTGTGGATGACGGTGTTTGGCAACAGTGCCATCTGGCTGACGCTCTATGGTGGCCAGCCGGCGCTGACCGATGCGGCCAGCAATGTGGATGCGCTGCTCTTCACCTTCTTCGATCTGCTGCCGGGCTCGGATATCACCTCGGCCCTGGCTGTGGTGCTGATTGCGGTCTTTTTCATCACCTCGGCCGATTCGGGAGCCTTTGTCATCGACAATATTGCGACTCAGGGTCATGTGCGCTCGCCTATCTGGCAACGCCTCTTCTGGGCTGCGCTGTTGGGGCTGACGGCGGCCATTTTGATGGCCACCGGCGGCCTGGCGGCACTGCAGTCGATGACGCTCATCGCCGCCCTGCCGTTTACCTGCATCATGCTGTTGCTCTGTTACAGCCTGTTGCGCGGTCTGCAGGCGGATCGCGCCCACTCCACTCTGAGCCTCTCGCCCGCCTCCGACTTCTGGAATGGCAAACATTGGCGCTCACGTCTGGATAGATTGGTGCGGCATACCGGCTCCCGCGAGGCGCGGAGTTTCATCGAGAAGCGGGCGCTGCCAGCCCTGCAGAGTGTCAGCGACGAGCTCTCGCAGCGCGGGGTGGCCTGCCGGGTAGAGCAGGCAGACGAGATGCAGATCGCCCTGGTGCTGCCTCAGGAGGGGCGCCGTGACTTCCTCTATGGCCTGCGCATTGAATCCCGACCGGCCCCGGCCTTTAACCCGCTGGCGGCAGCCCACAGTGGCGATCAGGAGCTGTGTCTCTGCGAGGTGATGACCTTTTTTGCCGATGGTCGCGCCGGTTACGATATTCAATATCTGACCCAGGATGAGATCAGCGCCGATGTGTTGCGCCAGTATGAGCGTTACCTGAGTTTGCAGCAGAACGACCATATCGAGCTGCTCAACTCGGCCCCGGAGCATACCCCCGAGCCTCCCGCGCCAGCGGCATAAGCGAATAAAAAGGATCCTGCGGGATCCTTTTTCCTTTTGTGCTGCTGCGCTGGCGTGGGGCTAAATGGATCTTGGCCCTTTCTCTAGTCATAACGGCGGGTTAATTTTGTGGTTCTGGCGGAGGCGGTGCGGCATAGTTTGTCATGAACCAGAGAGAAGATTAGCACTCTGGCTGTCCAGTAGAGGCGGAAAGATGAGTACAAGTGAGCGCGTGAAGATTAAAGAGGTCAGAGTCCTCTCTGATGACTGGTATCTGCTGAAGAAGACCACCTTTGACTATTTACGCCGTGATGGCCATTGGCAAACCCAGAGTCGCGAGACCTATGATCGTGGCAATGGTGCGGTGATCTTGCCTTATAACAAGGCGCAGAAGAGTGTCATCCTTATCCGTCAATTTCGCTTTCCAACCTATGTCAACGGTCTGGCCGATGGCATGTTGATTGAGGCGTGTGCCGGATTGTTGGAGCAAGATCACCCCGAGGCGTGTATCAAGAAAGAGGCGGAGGAGGAGACGGGTTACCACTTCGAGTCGGTGACCAAAATTTTTGAAGCCTACATGAGCCCAGGTGCTGTGACCGAGCGGCTCTACTTCTTTATCGCCGAGTACACCTCGGCCGCGAAACTCTCCGTCGGCGGCGGTAATAGAGGCGAGGGGGAAGATATTGAAGTGTTGGAGTTGCCGCTGGAAACCGCCCTGCAGATGATTGAGCGGGGTGAGATCATAGATGGGAAAACCATCATGCTGCTGCAGTACCTAAAGCTGCACCAAATAGTGGCTTGAGTGTTTAGACTCCAGTCAACAATCAGGGCGCCTCATGGGCGCCCTGATTGTTGCTGCTCTTAGGCGGCGCCTGTCAGGCATTGATGCTAAAGCGGTATGAGTCAGATGGTCCCTCTCCTGCCCTGACTCTTAATGCACAGCTTCCGCCACTTATTTTTAAGGGGAGGGAGTTGGGCCTGTGAAACATCAAGAGCCAGCCTCTTTCAACGTGTTGGATAGATAGCTCCCCTCCTCGTGCCGACCCGATTTTCGGAAAGGTCCGTCACCGACTATGGCTTAGTTTCTTGCCATTTTATTCACCCCGGGGGCGATAGGGATTTGCAAGCGGGTTGTCACGAGGTAGAGTGGTTATCCAAGTGACACCTTTTGGGGTGTTTGTGACTTGGGCTCCCCCCCAATGGTCCCCGCAATGCCAAGGGCGGTAGCTTGGATGGGATACAGTGGCTTGATCTCGATTATTCCCCCCAGCTGTTGCTGGGTTTATATCGGTTGCGTATCGATATATGCCGAACCCAAGCAAATGAGGGTTTGCAGAAAGATTGCAAACGGTAAAATAGACGGCATCTACTGGTTACGGTGATATAATTTTAATCTCGGGTGTAAAGTGAAAAGTGAAAAGTATCATACTTAAAATTCAAAGATACACAGCGTTGATTTATGCGGTGGTGCTGATTTTTTTATCGGCCGACTTAATATGGGCTACTTTTTTTATTGAACAAGTCCCCATGATTTTTGGCCGAGTGGTCATTGTCATCTGTTTGATGGTCTTGGCAGTGTCTCTTGCTTTGAACAAGGTTTCAGCATTAAAAATAACGGGTGCGTTATGTATCGTCTTTTCGATATTTGCACCCTTGGCTTTGTTCAATCCGTTCAGTGTTGGCGATTTGTTGCTGGCGGGTAAGGCACCGCCAGATGTAGTCTATTCATTAGCATGGTTTATCCCTTTAGAAATTCTGCTTATTTTTTCAGCCTATTTTCTTGACTATCAACCTACGGATAAAGAAAGACCAATGTTAGCCAAGGAGGTTATTTTTTCAGTTCAAGGAAAGTGGCCATTAATGTTTAGTCGAGCCAAGCTATTCCTGGGGCTGGTTTATATATTCTGGGTGGCTTTTACACCATTACATGGTACGTCCGCTAATTTTTTTAAGGGGATATTTATACTATCGGCTATCCTTGTGTTAGCCAGTGCTTTAATTGGTGTAGTTAAATGGTTCTATGTAAGAAGCAATGGTCAACCTTTCTTCTCGGTTCGTTTGCTCCATTGTGGCATATTACTACTGGCGTTATTAATAGCGTTGATCCGTATTATCAGTATTGAAAATCAGGCGATTGCTTATCTGACAGGTAAGGCCGATGAGATAAAATTACTTTGCGATAGCCAAAAGGTATGCCCCTCAGGCATTCCGGATTGGAAAGATGGGAAATATTACGACTTTCAGAGTAAGGATGGAACGAGTTTCTTGATGCGCTATCAGCCGGATAAAACCAAATTCAATATATTGATAAATTATGGTCTTGATGCGGGCTATTTTTTACATGGTGGTATTGGTATGCCGGTGGGCAACGGTTTGCTGGATATATCACTTGAGAACAATAGAACGCAAACACCATCTACTGCTTGTAAACGCTAACTATATCCTTGATATCTCATAGGTACGCAACGAAGTGTAATCGTATGAATGAGATAATAAATGACAACATCAGTTCGTAGCTTGGGCTTCGAGAGCTGAGCCTACGAAGCTCAACGGGCTACAGATAAGTAGTCTTATTAAATTTTAAGGTGGGTGTGTGAAATATATATTATTGGTTTTATCATTGTTTATGTTGGTGGCGTGTAGTGCGGTTACGCCGGTAAAAAACGACTCTCAATTATATTTATCCGGTGCTAATAACAATCAGTCGACACAGTATGGATGGTATCAGGTAAATGAAACTACTCTAGGTTTTAGAGGTGCTATTGTACCTGGTGCCTATGATGAGTTGTTAAAACACTATCAACCTAAAATTAACACCCTGATTGTTAACTCGGGAGGTGGGGCCGTTGATGATGCAGCAAAAATTGGTCTGTTAATTCATAAAAATAAGTTGTCAGTCATAGTGGATGGATATTGTATTTCATCTTGTGCTAATTACTTTGTAACCGCTGCTTCTTCGGTTTATCTTCTAAATGGGTTAATTGGTTACCATGGAAACATCACCAGTTGTGTCTCAATATATGGTGGTGTAGATAAGTTCATATTGAAAGGCGTGTCGGATCCAAACAGTATCAGCTCCGATGAATTGAATGTAGCAAAAAAACAAACCATCAATACGATTGAACGTGAAAAGGATTTTTACGATGCGATTGGGCTTCCGCCTCTATATTTGAGTCGCTCATGTAAGCCTGATAAAGGGGTGGGTGATGGTGTGACATATGCCTTTATAGCCCCCCCGCTTGAAGAGTTAAAGCAGTATCATGTTAATATCACTGGTGGTGTGCAATCCAATGATAGAAAAAATGAATATGAGCTTTCATTTAATGCTCATGTTTTGGTGGGTAAACTCTAGAGTTAGATTGCGCATCTCCGATTCTCTCTCTTATACACATAGTTGGCTGATTGGTGAGATAAATGCCGAAGAAAGCTTCGAACAGCTCCTCCCCCTGCCAAGGGGGAGGTTGGGAGGGGGTGGCTTTTGATGTTTCACAAGCTAAAAAGCAAACCCTACCCCAACCCTCCCCTTGAAAAAAGGGGAGGGAGCCTCAGCTTCCCTGGATTTCTCATTAACGGGATGGGCGTTGTGTATAAGAGACAGCGGTTATCCCGCCACCCCATCGTCAGCCGTTACCCTCCCGTAGGTCCGATTAGCGAAGCGTAATCGGACGCATGGGGTCATCTCTCTGGTGACAAATGCAAAGGAGAGCCCAGATGAGAGGTTTTTTTTCGAGAATGATGTTACGCATAAAAACTTACGCAGCGGTGTGGCAATGATTTTATGGTATGGTTTGGCTGTTAATTAATCGATAAATGTTGGATGTTGGACTTAGAAAATTCAGCCCAACGAGATGAATCATTATGGTAATAAAGGTGAGTTAATGAATGTTCAACATAATATCTTGTTTATAAAACTTGGTGAAAAAGGGGCTTTTGAATCAGAGTGCATAGAAGAAAAAGGTATCATAAAGCTTGGCTATAGAGAAATACCGCATGAGTTATGTGAGAATAATAAGTGGGATGATGTTGATGTTATTGTTGAAGATAAATATAACACTAATAAGGGGGCTACAACAAATCACAGGAATCAAATAAAGAAGTTTTATACAGAACCACAAACAACAATGTGGATAACATTTTTTAACGGTAAATTATGGTATTGCTATGCTTGTCCAGAAGTTATCTATGATGTTAAAGAGAAAACAAAATCGAGAAAAACTGTTGATGGTTGGCATTCTGTTGACTCAAATAATAACCCGCTATTCATTCAAGGGTTAAGTGGAAAACTTACCAAGGTTCAGGGCTTTAGAGGAACCATCTGTGATGTCTTAGAGAAAGATTATCTAATAAATAAAATCAACAATACTCAAAATCAAGCAATACAGAATGTTGAAGATAATCTTTTTGCTCTAAAAAATAGTGTTGCGCAGTTGATTAAGAATCTTTCACCACAAGATTTTGAAATATATGTTGACCTGATATTTAGAAATGCTGGCTGGTCAAGGGTTGGTTTCCTTGGTAAAACCATCAAAACAATCGATATTGAGTTGTTAGCCCCAGTTACAGGTGAACGTGCTATTGTTCAGGTTAAATCACAAAGTGACCTGAAATTATTTCATGAATATAGAGAGCGCCTTCTTAGCCATTCAGGCTATCACCGTTACTTTTTTGTTACACATTCGCCAACAAAACAGCTAGAAGAATATATAGACAATAATGCTGTTGGAGCTATAAATATATGGGATGCAAAGAAATTGGCGGAGTTATCTATAGATGGTGTTTTAATTGATTGGTTGACTAGCACAGTTGGTTAGTAGCTAAAAAGGATCCCTGAAGGATCCTTTTTAGTTTAAGCAACCAATCGCCAATTAGCGGTTAAGCTTGGCCTTGATAATGGCAACGACCTCGTCGATGGCCACTTCGCGTTTTTCGCTACCACGGCGCTGCTTATATTCGACGATACCGCTGTCGATACCGCGCTCGCCGATAACGATGGCGTAGGGGATGCCGATGAGTTCCATATCGGCAAACATCACGCCCGGGCGCTCCTTGCGATCATCAAACAATACATCGATACCGGCGGCCTTGAGTTCGCTGTAGAAGCGCTCGGCCAGCTCGGCGACGCGGTGGGACTTGTGCATGTTCATGGGGATGATGGCCACTTCGAAGGGCGCAATGGCATCTGGCCAGATGATACCGGCGTCATCGTAGTTCTGTTCGATGGCGGCGGCGACCACGCGGGAGACACCGATACCGTAGCAGCCCATCTCCATGACGGTGGACTTGCCGCCTTCGTTGAGCACAGTGGCCTTCATGGCTTCGGAGTACTTGGTGCCAAGCTGGAAGATATGGCCCACTTCGATACCGCGCTTGAGCAGCAGGGTGCCCTGGCCGCAGGGGCTGGGATCGCCTTCCACCACGTTACGGATATCAGCTACTTCATAACCGCTGATATCGCGATCCCAGTTGGCGCCGGTCAGGTGCTTGCCGGTCTCGTTGGCACCGCAGATAAAGTCTGCCAGATGGGCGGCGGCGCGATCGACGATAATGCGACCGGCAAAACCGACAGGACCGATGGAGCCCGCATCACAACCGGCGGCGGCCTTGATCTGTTCGTCATTGGCGAAGGTGAGCGGCTTGGCGATGCCCGGCAGCTTCTCGGCCTTGACGTCGTTGAGCTCATGGTCGCCACGCAGCACTAGGGCGATGACCGCCTGTTGCTGCTTCTCATCCTCTTCGCCCAGCACCAGCAGGGTCTTGGCGATGGCAGTCGGTGCCACCTTGAAGAAGGCCGCCACCTCCTCTATGGTGTGGACGTTCGGGGTGTCGACTGTGGTCAGGGCCGCGCTGGCGGCTGGGCGCTCACCGGCGGGTGCCAGGGCTTCGGCCATCTCGATGTTAGCGGCATAGTCTGAGCCGGTGGAGAAGGCGATGAGATCTTCACCGCTGTCGGCCAGCACCTGGAACTCGTGGGAGCCGGTGCCACCGATGGAGCCGGTGTCGGCCTGTACCGGACGGAAATCCAGTCCCATGCGGCTGAAGGCGGCGCAGTAGGCGGCGTGCATCTTGCCGTAGGTGTCGACCAGGCTCTCCTTGTCGATATGGAAGGAGTAGGCGTCCTTCATCAAAAATTCACGGCCGCGCATCACGCCGAAACGGGGGCGCACTTCGTCACGGAACTTGGTCTGGATCTGGTAGAGGTTCAGCGGCAGCTGCTTGTAGCTGTTCACTTCATAACGAACCAGATTGGTGATCACCTCTTCGTGGGTCGGGCCCAGCACGAAGGGGCGGTTGTGGCGGTCGGTCAGGCGGCAGAGCTCGGGGCCATACTGCTCCCAGCGTCCAGACTCTTCCCACAACTCGGCGGGTTGTACCACCGGCATGGAAACTTCAATGGCGCCTGCCTTGTTCATCTCTTCGCGCACAATATTTTCAACCTTGTGCAGCACCCGCAGACCGGTGGGCAGCCAGTTGTAGAGACCGGAGGCCAGTTTGCGGATCATGCCGGCGCGCAGCATCAGCTGGTGGCTGATCACCTCGGCGTCGGAGGGGGTTTCCTTCTGGGTGGAGAGCAGGTATTGGCTGGTACGCATGGATGGGTAACCTTGTGTGGCCGCCAGGGCATGGCGGCGTGGCTAAAATCAGTGGGGCGAAATTCTAGCAGGCGGTTCGGTTGAACTTAAGGGGAAAATGCGTTTGCCGCAAAAAGCCTGGCCTCTTGCCTCTAGCTTCACGGCCGCGGGCGCACCGAATAGTCAGGGCGCCCCAGAAAGGAGTCTCTCTATTGTGTGTCAACGGGCTATGCTCAAGAGAGTCGGAAATAGGAGGTCAACCTATGGGGTCTTGCTGGGGATTCAAGCTCATATTGCGACTTTTCCTGGTGTGGGCGATGGCTTTGGCGAGTGCGCATGCCGCCCAGACCTCGGTGCTGTTTCTCAACCCGGGTAAAGTCCAGGAGAGCTTTTGGGGGGATGTGGATGAGCTGATGGCGGCCGCCGCAGAGGATTTGGATCTCAAGTTGGAGGTGTTCCACGCGGCGCGGGAACACTATCGGATGGCCGAATTTCTAGCGGACCGCCTGAAGCGACCGCCCTTGCCGGATTATGTGGTGCTGACCAATGAGAAACAGGTGGGCCCCAAGTTACTGCAACTGTTGCACTCTTATCCCATTCCCGTCTTGTTCATCTTGAACGATCTGGCTCCTGAGCCGCGAGTCGAACTGTCGCGGGATCCCCACTGGCTCCAATATCTGCTGCCGGCCGTGGTGCCGGATAATGGCTGGGTTGGCGAGCAGACCATGGCCAAGTTGCTGAGCCTGGGGACGGCAAGAGCTCCTCTGGTGGTCATGCTCTCTGGTGACAAAGTGACACCCGCTTCCGTAGCGCGGGACGCCGGGGCTAAGGAGGCGCTGCTGCACCATGCGCAGGCTCACCTGTTGCAACAGGTCTATGGCCAATGGGATGAGCCCATGGCTTATGCCCAGATGCAGGTGCTGCTCAGACGCTATCCGCAGTTGACCCATGTCTGGACGGCCAATGACCATATGGCGTTTGGTGCATTGCGCGCCCTCCAGGAAGCTGGCCGAACCCCGGGGCGGGATGTCTGGCTGAGTTCGGTCAATACCTCGGCTCAGGTGCTGCAATTGCGGCGCCAGGGGAGTATCTCTGTGCTGGGGGGCGGCCACTTTGTGGCGGGAGCCTTGGGCTTGCTCTTGATCGATGAGCACAGAGCGGGACGGCCACTGCCCTCCGTCACCGATCTCTCCTTTTTTGCACTCATTGAGCCGGATACCCCGCTATTTGCAAGGTTGGTGCAGCGGCAGTGGCGGAGTATAGAGTTCAAACGCCTGGAGCAACGACAAGAGCAATTAATCCATTTGGAGACGTGGTTCTATTGATGATGCACTGGATTAACCATCGACTTGGCCGTCAGCTGTTGTTGAGCATGCTGGGGCTGGCTCTTCTCTTGACCCTGCTGATGAGCGCGGGACAGCTAGCTTATTTTTATCACCGGGCTCAGCACCAAGGAGAGCAGGAAGTCGAGCGTCTGGTAAGGGGGAAGCTGCAACTGCTGGCGCAGGATATGTGGGAGCTTGATTTCCCACGCATTCAAAGCGCGTTGGGGGATATTCTGGCGCATCCCCTTGTCTCATCTGTTGCTTTGGCGGGGCAAGATGGGATCGGCTTGGCGTTGGGGGTCTCACATCGGGGCGACAGAGTGCATGACTATCCTATTTACTGGCATGGCGCGATTGTGGGTACCTTGACCGTGCATCTGACCCTGTCGCGTCTCTATGCTCCGCTGTGGCAGGATATCCGTCTGCAACTGCTGCTGAACCTGCTGGCGCTACTGCTGGTGTGTGCGGCCCTGTTCTGGTTGATACAGCACTGGATCACCCGGCCGGTTAAAGCGTTACTGACTCTTACCCAGGGGTTGGATCTGGCCTCCTTGGATAAGCGTCCGCTACCCGACCCGGTAGTGCACAGCCGTAACGAGTTCTATCAGTTGGGGATGGCGTGGCTGGCCATGCGTCAGCGTTTGCGCAGCGGCTTGGCTCAGCGATTGCGCGCCGAGCGGCGATTAAGTCAGCAACAGGATGAGCTGGAGATCCAGATAGCCGAGCGCACTCTGCAACTGGCCTGGCATGGCGCCATGGATGAGCTCATTGCCGAGCTCTCCATGTTGTTTCTGACCAGTACCATAGAGTATACCGAACCCATTTTAGCCAAGGCGATGGGGAAAATGACCCGCTTCATGTCGCTGCGGCACTTCCAGCTTATTGAATTCCATGGCGAATTATTCTGCTATCGCTATGGTGATGACACAGATAGCATAGCGCCTCTGTTGACGAGTGACACGCCAGCAGGGGCCCGACTGCGCCAGTGGTTGCGGCAGCCCGGTCCCTTATTTATCGAAGATGGGCTGCAACTTCATGCTGGCACTCAGTCGCGACTGGTGTTGCAGGCACTGGGTTGGCGTTCCCTCATTATTCTCCCCCTGTTGGATGGCGCCTTGGGCAAGGAGCGGGCCTTTGGGGCCTTGCTACTGGGTTGGCCTGATACGCCCTGTTACTGCACTGATGAGCTACGGGGAGGCTTGCGCCGCATCGCTAACCTGATCAGTCTGCTGCTGATCCGCGAGCGCCAGCAGTTGCGCATGGAGCAGATGCAAAGCGATCTGCGCCATGCCAACGCCAGGTTGCGGGAGCTGGCAGATCGCGACCCGCTGACTGGGCTCTATAATCGCCGCCCCTTCGATCAACGGGTCAATCAGGAGCTGACAGAGGCGGTTCCCTTTGCCCTGCTCATGTTGGATATCGACTTTTTCAAGCGCTACAACGATCGTTATGGCCACCTGGCAGGGGATAAAGCGCTGATGGCTGTGGCTGAGGTGCTGCAGGCCGAATTACAGGAGCAGGAGCTGGTCTCCCGGTTTGGCGGTGAAGAGTTTTCGCTGTTGTTGCGAGTGACGGATCCCCAGCTGTTGCGGCAACGGATCAGCGCCATTCTGGTTCGGGTGGCGCAACTGCGTTTGCTGCACGAGGATGCCCCTCTGGGCTGGCTGAGTGTCAGCATAGGGGCCGTTTTGTGGCAATCGGAGCCGGGGTTGAGCTGCGCTCACCTCTTGCATCGGGCCGATGAGGCACTCTACCTGGCCAAGCGCAATGGGCGATGTTGTGGTTATCTCGGTAATTTACAGATTCTGCCGCTGGGTGAGCCAATCACGCTAGCGGATTATCTGGCGGGCAAAAAATAAGGCAGCGCTTTGTGATATGCTAACGGCAGAGTTTGCCGCTGGAGCACAACATGATTAGATATCCGGTTGATATTCATAGCCATACCCTGGCCAGCACTCATGCCTACAGCTCCATCCACGACTATATCGCGGCCGCCCGAGCCAAAGGTATCCAGTTGTTTGCCACCACGGATCACGGCCCCGAGATGGCCGATGCGCCCCATTTTTGGCATTTCATCAATTTACGGGTCTTGCCACGCATGGTCGATGGGGTGGGGATCTTGCGCGGCATTGAAGCCAATATCCAGAACGTATTCGGAGAAATAGACTGTAACGAGCGGATGCATGCCGGGCTAGACATAGTGTTGGCCGGGCTCCACGAGCCGGTGTTTCCGCCCAGTGACCAGGAGAGCCATACCCGGGCCATGGTGAATGCCATGGCCAGCGGCAAGGTGGATATCATCAGCCACCCTGGCAATCCGGCGTTTCCCATCGATATCGAGTGCGTGGTGCGGGCTGCGGCGCAACATAATGTGGCGCTGGAGATCAATAACTCCTCCTTCAGTCACTCTCGAACTGGCAGTGAGGCCAACTGCTTGGCTATCATAGCGGCCGCTCGAGATCTGGGGGCGACGCTGGTGTTGGGGTCCGATGCCCATGTGGCGTTCTCTTTGGGGGAGTTTACCCAGGCCGAGCAGTTGCTCGCGGAAGCCAAATTCCCGGTAGAGCGACTGCTCAATGTCTCGGCGCGACGCTTGCTCACCTTTCTTGAGCAGCGTGGTCACCCGCCTATCGCCGAGTTCTCTGCTCTGTGATGGT
This sequence comes from Pseudaeromonas sp. HNCC25DJ180, assembly GCF_055413345.1. Taxonomy (NCBI): domain Bacteria; kingdom Pseudomonadati; phylum Pseudomonadota; class Gammaproteobacteria; order Aeromonadales; family Aeromonadaceae; genus Pseudaeromonas; species Pseudaeromonas sp. HNCC25DJ180. The sequence continues at coordinate 217,537 of NZ_JBVAYF010000005.1, read as the reverse complement.
GGTAGGGCTGCTTTTTTGGTGAACAGGGAGCTAGCATGAAATTATGGTGGGTGTGGGCACTGCTGCTGGTGGCGATGACCTTGACCATGCGACAGCTGGCCAGTTATCAGGATGCGGCTGATCTGCAAGCGATGCAGGTTGCCCCGATTGGCCTGAGCCATACGCTTCCTCCTGAACTGCTCGAGAGCGATCGGGATCATGCCAGTTGGTTGGGGAAAACCGGCTTAAGTGCCAACGCCGAGCTGGAACTCATCGCCTATCTGCGGATGAAATTGGGGGAGGCGAGCGACGATCCCTCGGCTATCCAGCCTGAGGATATGCTCTATCTGGGGGCATTCGAGCAGGATGATGGTCAGGTCTATTATTGGCTCTTACCCCATCAGGGGATGGGGGATCACTATGCCACCGCCTCGGTTCCCTCCAGTGGGCGCGTGATCTTCGGTCTGGCCTCAACCCCCCCGCAGACACTGGAGAGCGGCAACCAGCCGCCTATGGAGCCCGATCTCAATCCAGCCGAAGAGGAGAGCCTGTTCGCCCTGCCTTGAGCTGAGCTCCTCTGCATTCGCGATCCGCGCAAATTAAAAGCCGCACTCGTTACCGGGCGCGGCTTTCGGTTTTTGGGGCTGGCATGGTTACTGTTGCACCTGTTGCACCTGTTGCACCTGTTGCCAAAAAGCCGCACTTGTTACTGGGCGCGGCTTTCGGTTTTTGGGCTGGCGTGGTTACTGTTGCACCTGTTGCAAAAAAGCCGCACTCGTTACCGGGCGCGGCTTTCGGTTTTTGGGGCTGGCGTGGTTACTGTTGCACCTGTTGCAAAATGGCGGCTTGCTGGGCGCTGGCCGCCTGCTGCATGGTCTGCTCCACCTGTTTGGCTTTCTCTAGGGCCTGCATTTGGCTCTCCAGCAGCACATTTTTCTGGGGTGCTTTGGCGGGCTCCGGCTGGCCGCAGCCCACCATCAGCAGGGCCAGGCTAGCCAGGGCGGTAGAACGGTAGACAGAGCGGATATGGGTATGCATGGGACTCTCCTTGTGGTTGCACTTCACTCGATAAGATCGATGGCAACGACCTGATTGACGCCATCTGCCACCTGCCAACGGATATTGAACTCATGCAGATGCACGCCATATTCGCGTTCATCCACTTGCTGTTTGCGATACGCCGGGCGTGGATCCTGGGCCAGCACCTGGCGGATAAACTGCTCCAGCCGGGGGTAGCGAGCTTCCTGAGCGGCCAGCACGGCTTGGGCGGCGGGCAGGAAAGTCACCGCCATCTGCGGCGGGGCTTCGGCGGCAAAGCCGCCCTGGGCACAGGGCAGGCTGTCGGCATAGGGCACATAGGGTTTGATATCCAGTATGGGGGTCCCATCCACCAGATCTATGCCGCCCAGCTCTAGCCAGAGGGCGGCACCTTGTTGGGTGACCCCCTTGAGTTCGACCACAGACAAGCCCAGGCCGTTGGGACGGAACGGACTGCGGCTGGCAAACACGCCGACCCGTTCATTGCCGCCTAACCTGGGGGGGCGCACTGTGGGGTGCCACCCCTGCTCGGCACACTCATGGAACTGGAAGATGAGCCATAGATGGCTGAACTGCTCTATGCCGCGCAGGGTCTGGGGGTCGTTGTAGGGGGCGAGCAACTCCAACCGTGCCGTGGCACAGGTCACCAGACCGGGTTGGCGCGGCACGGCAAACTTCTCCCGATAGGGGGAGTGGATCACCCCGATAGGTTGCAGCGCCAGAGGTTGCAGGGCGGCGCCTGTGGTTTGCTGCGTCATGCTCACTCCTTGGGCGGGGCGACCTTCAGCGCCTGACCGTAGCAGACTACGCTGCTCAGACAGCCTGGCGTTTTATCCAGCGTCACACACTTGGAGAAGATCACGCCATTGCCGCCCATATCCGCCACTTTGATGCGGCCATCGGTGCGGGCATCGCCCTCAGTGGGGGCGGGTTGGTTGGCATCCTGTTGACAGGCATTACCCTCCACTGTACCCAGCACCAGATAGTTGAGATCGGCAATCTGCTCGTTCGTCACCACAGTCACAGAGCCGGGTTTGAAGTAGTTGGTGAAGTTCTCTTTATCCAGATTGGTGTGAAAGCTGTAGCCACTACAGCCTGCCAGCAGCAGGGCGGCCAGCAATAGGGGGCGAAGAGGGAGAGTCATGAGAAGTCCTGGCTTGCTTAAGAGGCGGTCATTATAGGGCCTGGGCACTACTGGCTCCAACTGTGCATTGCCCGGGCTGAGGCATAGTCGTGAAGAAAGCGTCGCTCAGCTTGGCGCGACGCCTTCCTCTGGGCGGGTGTTAGCGCAGCCGCTGTTGCAGGCTCTGGTAGTAACTATCCTGAGCCAGCAGCGTCTGGTGGCTGCCGCTGGTGCGGATCTGGCCGGCCTCCATCAGGGCGATACGATCCATTCGCTCCAGACCGCTCAGGCGGTGGGTGATCATCAACAGACTCTTGCCGCGAGCATGTTGGAAGATGAGATCCAATATTGCCTGCTCTGTGCTGGGATCCAACCCTTCGGTGGCTTCATCCAGGATCAGCAGTGGGGCGTCATGGAGCAGGGCGCGGGCCAGCCCCAGGCGGCGCAGCTCACCGCCAGAGAGCGGGCGCCCCCCTTCTCCTAGCCACAGGGCTAGAGCCTGAGCCGGGGCCATGTCGGAAAGCAGACTCTCCAGTCCCACGGCTTGCAGCACGGCCACCAGATCCGCATCGCTGGCGCTGGGGGCCGCCAGGCGCAGGTTCTCGGCCAGGGTGGCGCTGAACAGGTGTACGCGCTGGCTCACTACCGCCATGCTGGCGCGCAACGCCTCTTCGCTCAAATTGGCCAGTGGCAGCCCGTCCAGCCGCAGCTCGCCGCGATCGGCTTGCCACTCCCGACTGATGAGCCCCACCAGCGTGGATTTGCCGCAGCCGGTGGCACCGAGTATGGCCAGCTTCTCGCCTGGCGCCAGGGTGAGATCCAACCCACGCAGCACGGGTTCGGGCTGGCCCGGATAACTAAAGTCGAGCTGGTTCAGCGTCAGGGGGAGGGCCGCGTCTGTGGCCAGGGTCTCGTGGCCGAAGCGCAGGGGTTCGGCGTCCTGGGTGATTTCGTTGAGGCGCCGCGCCGAGCTGAGGGTGGTGGCCAGATGCTGAAAGGCACTCGCCAAGGGGGCGATGGCCTCAAAGGCTGCCAGGGTCACGAATACCATCAGGGCGATCAACGGGTCTGGCCCCCGGCCACCCACACCATCGGCACTGAGCCAGAGGATCGCCAGCATCAACAAGCCGCTGCCGAGGGTCAGCAGGGCGCTGGAGAGGCCGCTCAATAGACTCATGCGCCGTTGAGCGGCAATCAACTGGCTCTCTTCTTCCTGTAACTGAACACGCTGGCTGGCCTCGGCGGCAAACAGCAGCAGCTCGGCTTGATTATCCAGATACGCCACATAACCGGTGCGCAGTCGACTGCGGCTCTGGGCCAGTTGTCGCCCCGGTTGCCGCCCTAGACGATAGAGCAGGGTCGGGATGGCCAGGGCTATGGCTAGCAGGCTCAGGGTCACTATCTTGGCCAGGGCCAGATCCAGTTGCCCCAGGCTCAGCAGCAAGACACCCAGCGTGAGCAGGGCTGTGATGAGTGGTGTAACCAGCCGCAGGTAGATGTGATCCATGGCGTCAATATCGGCCACCAGGCGGTTGAGCAGGTCCCCCTGCCGGAAGCGTTGTAGGCTGGCGGCGGGCAGCGGGGCCAATTTTTCCCAGAATTGGATGCGCAAGCGGGTCAGCAGGCGGAAGGTGGCATCGTGGCTCACCACTCTATCTCCCCAGCGGCTGGCGGTGCGGACTATGGAGAGGAAACGCACGGCGCCGGCGGGTAGCAGGTAGTTGAACTCCTGCCGTCCACCCAGGGTCACGCCGGCCACGGCCGCCGCTGCCAGGAACCAGCCAGAGAGTGAGAGCAGACCTATGCCAGCCAACAGGGTGAACAGGGTGAGCAGCAGCCCCAGGCTGAGCAACAGCCAGTGGCGACGATAGAGGCTCAGGTAAGGTAATAGATCGCGCATCGGGGCTCCTTATGCCTTGGCCTGTGTCGGCTGGCGTTGCAGTAACTGCTGCAGCGCGCCTTGGGTGGTAGCGAGTTCGGCTGGGGTGCCCGCGGCGACCAGTTTCCCCTCCTCGAGCATCAGGATCTGATCGGCATCGGCCAACTGCTCCAGCCTGTGGGTCACCATCAGGGTAGTGCGCCCCTGTTGCAGTGGCGCCAGGGCGGTGAGTATCTTCTGCTCATTGAGACTATCCAGGCTGGCGGTGGGTTCATCCAGCAGCAGCAACGGGCAGGGTTTGAGCAGGGTACGAGCCAGGGCCAGGCGCTGAGCCTGACCCACAGACAGACCCGTGGCCCCATCGCCGATCAGGTACTCCCACCCCTTCTCTTGCACTATGTCGCTGGCCCCGGCTTGCGCCATCACCTCTTCGAGTCTGTGGTCATCCACTTGGCGCCCCAGCGTCAGGTTCTGCTTGAGTGTGCCATGCAGCAGCTTGGGGTTTTGCCCCAGCCAGCCGATGAGCGTTTGCCACTCTTCAAGCTTCAGGCTGGCCAGCTCCTGGCCGTTGATGGTCAGGCTGCCACGATAGGGTAAGAAGCCGAGCATGGCAGCGAGCAGCGAACTCTTACCCGAACCGGTCTTGCCCACCAGGGCGGTGCGGCTGCCAGCGGCCAGGGTAAAGCTTACGGGCCCAACCAGCACCTGGCCTTCCGGACTTAGCACACACAATTCATGGGCGCAGAGGGTGAGCTGCTCCGGGTTGCGCAGCGTCTCATGGCCTGAGCTAACCAGGGTCAGGGGTTCGGCGAGAAAGGCTTCAATCTCATCGGCGGCGCCTATGGCCTGGGCCTTGGCATGGTAGTGGGCGCCCAGCTCGCGCAGGGGCAGGTAGAAGTCTGGCGCCAGCAAGAGCACAAACAGCCCGGTGAACAGGGTGACCTTATGGCCGTAGTCGCCGAAGTTCAGGTGTTCCAAGTAGCTGAAACCAAAGTAGACAGCGATGATGGCGATGGAGACCGAAGCAAAAAACTCCAGCACGGCGGAGCTTAAAAATGCCAGGCGTAACACCTCCATGGTGCGTTCGCGAAAATCTTCCGAGGCGCGGGCTATGCTGTCGCGTTCGGCATCGGCACGTCGATAGAGGCGCAGGGTGGCCATGCCTTTCAGGCGATCGAGAAAATGGCCGGAGAGGCGGCGCAGGGCGGCGAAGTTACGGCGGTTGGCATCGGCCGCACCTAATCCGGTGAGTATCATGAAGAGCGGAATGAGCGGTGCCGTGCCGAGCAAGATGAGCCCGGCCGCCCAGTTTACCGGGAAAATCGCCATGAGGATCAGCAGGGGTTGCAGGCCGCTGAGTTGGGTCTGGGGCAGATAGCGGGCGTAGAAGTCATGAAGGTTTTCCACCTGCTCCTGCAGCAGGCTGGCCCAGCTGCCGGCTGGTTGTCGTTGGATATAGGCGGGGCCGCGGCGTTTGAGCTCATCCAGCAATTGAGCGCGCAGGGCGCAGCGTACCCGAGTGGCTCCGGTGAAGGCGCTCTGCTCTTTAGCCAAGGCGAGCAGGCTGCGCAGCAGCAGTAGGGCCAACAGCAGGGCAAACTGGGGTAGCTGACTCTGTTTGTCGAGGCCATTGACAATAAACCCCTGCAGCAGAGTGGCCAGCAGCCAGGCCTGGCCAATCAGCAGGCCGGCACTGAGGCCGCCAAGCAGCACAGTGATGGAGGGCCAGGGTTTGGCCAGCCGAGCCTGTTGCCGTAGCCAGCGGGTGAGGGTGCGTTGCCGGAGTTTATCCATAGTCATCTGCGTCGCCGATTAAAATTCAGGGCAAATCTATCTTTACACAGCTGGCTTGGCAATCGCTCATCGGCATCTGGATGATTTCGGGAGCGCCAGCTAGGGCGGGTTCCAGAGCGGATTGTTGCTATGCTTACCAGAGAGGGCCGCAGGCTTGGCTGTAAGGGTGGGGTGGTATGGCAGGGTTTTATTCGATCCGGCAGAAATTTGCACTCGTCTATTTCGGCATCCTGCTGCTGGGGCTATTGGTTTTGCTGCTCAACTACTATGGGCGGATCCACCCGTTGCTGGAGAAGACGGAGACACGCTTTGCCGAGGAGAAGCAGCACCGAGTCTCTTTGGTGTTGCAGCGAGAGTTGTTGGGCTTGCACCGGGTGGCTCATGATTGGGGCAATTGGAGTGCCATGGCTAATTTTGTACAAAAGCCCACGCCGCAATTTATTGCCGATAATTTCAGCCAGGCAACGCTGCAGGGTTTGGATCTGGCTCTGCTGGCGGTGTTTGATCGGCAGGCCAAGTTGCGCTATTTTTCGGCGGCCTTGGCTCAGGAGCCGGTTGCTTACTGGCAGAGCTTTCTGACCTCTCTCCAGGCTCGTCTGCCGATCGTGACCGCCATGCTCGCATCTGAGGCTGTGCCACCTTCCCTGAGTGGTTTTTTGTACACAGAGCAGGGGGTCGTGCTGTTGACCCTGCAACCGGTAACTCGCACAGATGGGCGCGACTCCTGGTTTGGCTTTGTGCTGATGGCCAAACGCCTGGATCCTGACTACCTGCTCCAGGTGGCAGGTCTTAACAATGCGCACTTCACCATGCGCCCCATGCCGGTTGCTGCCTCGTTAACCGGTGTGGAGCAGATAGAGGCTCATCGATACCGCTCCGGTCAGTATCAGATCAAGAATGGTGATACCCGGACTGAGCTGCAATTTCGGTTACTGGATATTAACCAGCAAAATAACCTGCTGGCGACGCTCACCTTTCCTCGCGAGCTGGATGAGATTAATGGCCGCAGTCTGGAGGCGGCGGCGTGGTTTATCTTCTGCTCTTTGGTCGGGGTGTTCTTGTTGCTGGGGTGGTGGATCAATAAATCAGTGCTGCACCCCCTGTTGATGTTGCAGCGTTATGTGCTGGCGGTGCGGCAGAGCAATGATTTTGTGGAGGAGCCGCTACTGCCCCAGGATGAGATAGGGGCGCTGGGCCGCAGTTTTACCGGGCTGTTGGATGAGCTCATTCTCAAGCAGCGGACTCTGACTGAGCTCTCCTACCGGGATCCGCTGACCGGGGTGGCCAATCGTCGCCATTTTGATGAGGCGTGGCGTCAGCTCTTTGTCAGGAGCCAGCAGCTGGGGCACCCCATAGCCCTCTTGATGATAGATATCGATTACTTCAAGCAATACAACGACTACTATGGTCACCCGCAAGGGGATGTGGCGTTGCAGAGGGTGGCGGCCTGTTTTGTTGACCTGGCGGTGGAGCCGCTGGATCTGGTGGCGCGCTACGGCGGCGAGGAGTTTGCGGTGATCCTGGCCGACTGCGATGAGACCCGAGCACTGTTCCTGGCCGAGAGCATGCGCGCTGCCCTGGCGCGGCAGGCGCTTCCCCACCAACGCAGCCGTTGTGCTCAGGTGATGACGATCAGTTGTGGTGTCATGGTCGGAGTGCCCGACGCACAGATGGATGCCAAGCGCTGGTTACTGCAGGCCGATGAGGCACTCTATCAGGCCAAGTCGTGCGGTCGCAATCGAGTCACGATGTTCCTCAATGGCCAGGAGGCCCAGTTGGGTGACTAATTCTCCGACGCTTTGCTCATTCCTTGCGCAAACGCACCAGAGTGTGAGCCCATAGCTGCTTTTCCTCGTTGATCCGAATGAAAAAACGCATATAGTAGTGCCCACACCAAGCGGGTGTAGTTCAATGGTAGAACTTTAGCTTCCCAAGCTAATAGCGTGGGTTCGATTCCCATCACCCGCTCCAAGTTCCTGCCTGGCGGGCATCGTATAATGGCTATTACCTCAGCCTTCCAAGCTGATGACGCGGGTTCGATTCCCGCTGCCCGCTCCAAGTTTTCCCCTGCATTTTCCAATCATTACCCTATTGTGCGGCGTTTCGCTGATCTGGCTCCGATGCTAGAATGACCCTCATTTGGTCGGGCTCGTCAGATCGAGCATCATTTGAAACAAGGCATCAAGCATGAAAGTCAAAACCCGTTTTGCCCCCAGCCCCACTGGTTTCCTGCATGTGGGCGGGGCTCGTACCGCTCTCTACTCCTGGCTCTTTTCCCGTCATCATCAGGGCGAGTTTGTCCTGCGTATTGAAGATACGGATCTGGAGCGTTCAACTCAGGAGGCCATAGACGCCATCATAGAGGGGATGAACTGGTTGGGTCTGAACTGGGAGGAGGGTCCTTACTATCAGACCAAGCGTTTCGATCGCTATAACGCGGTGATCGACGAGATGCTGGCCGATGGTCGTGCCTACAAGTGCTACTGCTCCCGTGAGCGCCTGGATGCGTTGCGCGAAGAGCAGATGGCCAGTGGCAATAAGCCGCGCTATGACGGTCGTTGCCGCGATAGCCATGAGCCCCATGCGGCCGATGAGCCGTGTGTCATTCGCTTCCGTAACCCGCAGGATGGCGTGGTGACCTTTGATGACCATGTGCGTGGTCACATCGAGTTTGCCAACAGCGAGCTGGACGATCTCATCATCCGCCGCACCGATGGCGCCCCCACCTATAACTTCTGTGTGGTCATAGATGACTGGGACATGGAGATCACCCATGTGGTGCGTGGTGAAGACCATGTCAACAACACGCCCCGCCAGATCAACATCTATCAGGCGCTGGGTGCCCCGGTGCCGGAGTTTGCCCATGTCTCCATGATCTTGGGTGACGATGGTACCAAGCTCTCCAAGCGCCATGGCGCTGTGAGCGTGATGCAGTATCGGGATGATGGTTATCTGCCCGAGGCGCTGCTCAACTACCTGGTGCGCCTGGGCTGGTCCCACGGGGATCAGGAGATTTTCAGCATGGCCGAGATGATCTCACTGTTTAGCCTGGATGCCATCAGCAAGTCGGCTTCAGCCTTCAACACCGATAAGCTCAAGTGGTTGAACAACCACTATATCCGCACTCTGGATGCAAGCTATGTGGCCAAGCACCTGGAGTGGCACATGGCGGATCAAAAGATTGATTACGCCAATGGTCCGGCGTTGAGCGCCGTTGTTACCCTGCTGGCCGAACGCTGCCATACCCTGGTGGAGCTGGCAGGCCAGAGCCGCTACTTCTACGAGGAGTATGAGGCCATAGATGAGGCCGCCGCCAAGAAGCATCTTAAGGCCGCCGCCCGCGAGCCGTTGGCTGTGATCCGCGACAAGCTGGCCGTGCTTGGCGAGTGGGACGTGGCGTCGCTGCACCATGTTATTCAGAGCACAGCCGATGAGCTGGGGCTGGGGATGGGCAAGGTGGGGATGCCGCTGCGGGTTGCGGTGACCGGTCTGGGCCAGTCGCCCTCCATCGATGCCGTAATGCAGCTGGTGGGGCGTGAGCGCGTGCTGGCTCGTCTGGACCGGGTCTTGGCCCTGTTGGCCAGCCAGAGCGAATAAGCTGACTTTCCAGTGAGTTAGTTAAGACCCCGGCCCAGCAGGCCGGGGTTTTTCTTTGGTGCCGCGGGTTAGCTATCGAGCCGACTGCCTGCCACTGCACATATGTTGCGCGACTGATGCAGCTAGCTACATTTTTTTGTTGACAGCTTTCGGTCTGCTGCCTAATATGCGCCTCGCTCGTCGGGTTAGCCACTCGACGGCAACCAGCTATCAGAAGACAAATTACCGTGCTGCGGTAAGAGTTGTGGGGTTATAGCTCAGCTGGGAGAGCGCTTGCATGGCATGCAAGAGGTCCGCGGTTCGATCCCGCGTAGCTCCACCATTAAACTCCTGTTATTCTGATAAGGTGTGCCGCACCTTAAACGGCAAGCAACATGCTACCTTGGTAGCCAAGTTGTGGGGTTATAGCTCAGCTGGGAGAGCGCTTGCATGGCATGCAAGAGGTCCGCGGTTCGATCCCGCGTAGCTCCACCAAATATTCCAGGCAGATGCTTAGGCATTTGACAGCAACACCTTTGTGGGGTTATAGCTCAGCTGGGAGAGCGCTTGCATGGCATGCAAGAGGTCCGCGGTTCGATCCCGCGTAGCTCCACCACTTTCCAGTCCGGTGTCTTTGACATCTGAACCTCTGATTTGGGGTTATAGCTCAGCTGGGAGAGCGCTTGCATGGCATGCAAGAGGTCCGCGGTTCGATCCCGCGTAGCTCCACCAAATCAAGAAAGCCCGTCCTCGTGACGGGCTTTTTCTTTTGTCCGCAAACTCGGCTCAGGCGGGGCGTGGCAGCGTGACTGTGATGAGCAGGCCACCTTGGGGCGCATTCTCGGCGGCGATAGTGCCGCCATGGGCCTCAATGGCTCGCTTGGCTATGGCCAGCCCCAGGCCATGGCCTCGGGTATCATCGGCATGGTGGAAGGGTTCAAAGATTTCGCCGAGCAATTCGGGTGGTACTCCTGGGCCTGTATCCTGGATCTGGATCCGGCACCCCTTGTCATCGGCGGAGAGCGCCAGCGTGACGCAAGCACCGGCCGGCGTATGTTGCAGGGCGTTGCGCAGCAGGTTATCGAACGCACGCCACAATAACTCACCGCGGCAAGGCAGCACGACCTCGTGCAGTTGATCCAGCTCCAGGCTGATGCTGTGGCCGCTGCTTTCGAAGCGGGCATCCTCTACCAGACTCTGCAGTAGGGCGACCAAATCCAGATAGTCACCCTGGGTGTAGGGAACTCCCGACTCCAGACGGGCCAGGGTCAACACCTCGCCTATCATGTTATCCAGTCGTCCAGCCTCATACTCCAATCGATCCAGCATCTCCTGCATGCGCTCAGGTTTCTGCCGAGCTAACCCTATGGCCACCTGCAGGCGGGCCAAAGGGGAGCGCAGATCATGGGAGATATCATTGAGCAGCCGCTTTTGGGAGCTCATCAGCTGCCCAAGTTGCCGGGCCATGCGATCGGCATCGCGGCCCAATTCGCCCAATTCATCGCGCCTGGCCCCCATCTGGGCACTCACCTCGATCTGGAAATCCCCTTCGGCTACCTGGTGCAGGCCATCCCGCAATATCTGGATTGGTCGCACCAGAGAGCGCGCCAATAGGGCACTGAAGAGCAGACTGGAGAGCAGGGCGCACAGCGGCAGGAGGAGGGGGGTATCCAGGATATCAAACAGCAGGAAATGCTCTTGATCGACCATATTGTTGAGGATAAACAGCAGCAGCGGCTGGCCATCGGCTGTGATGACATGGCGCACCGTCGCGTGAGGGTCATCGGCCTGTTCGCGGGCCAGATGTTGGGCATCACGCCATGCCTGTGAGGGAACAGGGCGCCCAAGCAGGTCAATGCCTTGTGGTGTCACCATCAACGGTAAGGTCTGGAATGGCCCCGGGTCTGGCCTACTGCCGGGGTTGGGCATGGTTGCAGGGGCGGGTGCCAAGCTAGCCGGATCCGGCTGTCCGGGCGGTGCGGTGAATATGGGGGGGCGCCGGGGGCCGAGATCGTGGCGCTGCCACTGCCCTATGACCACCTTGGCGTCAGCCAGGCGCAGATCCCGGGCCAGGTTATCCAGTATGAAGCCGACCCGTTTGTCCTGGGCCAACTGCTCGGGGTTACGCAGCTTGGCCTCGTTGTAGAGCATGACCACAGCTCCGGCTCCCAGCCCCATCAAGAGCAGAGATAACCAGAAGCCGCAGAGAATGCGCCAAAACAGGCTCATGCCTCCTCTCCGAGCAGTTGGTAGCCGATGCCGCGTATGGTTTCGATGGGGCTACGGCCATCGGCCCGTTCCCCCAATTTCTGGCGCAAGTTGCTGATGTGGACATCCAGGCTGCGATCGTAGCGGGTCAAGGGGCGACCGAGCACCTGCTCGGAGAGTTGCGCCTTGCTCAGGGATTGGCCTGCATGCCGGCAGAGATTTTCCAGCAGGTTGAATTCGGTGCTGGTCAGATCCAGCCGCTGATCCTGCCAATAGGCCAGCCGCCGTGAGGAGCTGAGTGTCAAGGCGCCAATCTTGAACTCGTCGTGACTCGGGGTGCCGAGTTTACCCGGGGCGCTGCGACGCAAAATGGCTCGAATACGGGCGACCAGCTCCCGGGGGGTACAGGGTTTGGCCACATAATCATCGGCACCTATCTCCAGCCCCAGTATCCTGTCCACATCATCGCCCTTGGCGGTCAGCATCAGCACCGGCAGGTTACTCTGTTGACGCAGGCGGCGTAGTAGCTCGGAGCCACTCATTTGGGGCAACATCTGATCCAGCAGCAGAATATCGTGCTCGCCGGACAGGGCGGCCGTCAGGCCGCTGGCTCCGTTATGGCACTGGTGTACGAAGAACCCCTCACTCTGCAGATAGTCAGCCTGCAGGTGACACAGCTCCACATCATCATCAACCAGCAAGACTCGGATCATGGTAACAACTCCCCTATGACAACAACCGCACCCCGGCTCATGCCGGGCTAGGGCTCATGATACGGTTTGCCTGAGGCGGGACAAGTCGCGGCCCGGTGACCGGTCGGCTTTTACCTATCTTTACATTTTAGGGGACTTTTTTGCGGACAGGATCTCGTTGGTCAGCAAGGGGGACAACTGCTTGACCAGCTGCTGTTGGCCTTGGGCATTGGGGTGAATACCATCTGGCAGGAAGAGTTCCGGCTGTCCGACCAGCGGCTCGAGCAGGAAGGGGAGCAGCGGGATCTTTTGTTGCTGGGCCAACTGGGGATAGATAGCTTCAAATAGCTGAATATAGCGCGGGCCATAGTTGCGCGGCAGACGGATCTGCATCAGTAGCGGTTTGGCTCCCGCCTGGTGAATTTGCGCCACCATCTGCTCCAGATTTTGTCGGGTCAATTCGGGTGACAAGCCACGCAGTCCATCGTTGGCCCCGAGCTCAATGAGCACGGCATCGGGCTTATGGTGGCTGAGTGCCTGGGGCAAGCGCTCAAGCCCGCCCTGGGTGGTTTCACCACTGATGCTGGCATTGATCAGTTGCAACTCCGGTTTTTCCTTTTGCCACCGCTGTTGCAGCAGGGCGGGCCAGCTTTGCCCGGTAGCGAGTTGATAACCCGCGCTTAAACTGTCGCCGTAGACCAGCAGGGTGGTAGCATGCAGTTGCGTGATAAACAGGATTGCAAACAGACAGAGGATCCGGGCCATGACAGAACCTTCGATGATAGTAGTGGAGCAGCTCACCCAGCGGGTGACCCTGGGCGCGGAAGAGTTGACCATACTTCAGGGGATCAACCTGGATGTCAAGGCGGGTGAAACCGTGGCGCTGCTGGGTGCCTCGGGGTCGGGCAAATCGACGCTACTGGGTCTGCTGGCGGGGTTGGATCTACCCAGTGAGGGCACCATTCGATTGGCTGGCATAGCGCTGGAGCAGTTGGATGAGGAGGGGCGCGCCAGGCTGCGGGCCCAGAAAATTGGCTTCATCTTTCAATCTTTCCTGCTGCTGCCAGGGCTCACCGCCCTGGAGAATGTGATGTTGCCGGGGGAGATAGCCGGTTTGCCCAGGACGCGGGCGTTGGCCCTCTCCCTGCTCGAGCAGGTGGGGCTGGCGGAGCGGTTACATCATCATCCGGCCCAGCTCTCAGGGGGTGAGCAGCAGCGAGTGGCTATCGCCCGCGCCTTCATGGGTCAGCCCGCGCTGCTGCTGGCCGATGAGCCCACCGGTAATCTGGACAGCCATACTGGCGAACGGGTGGCGGATCTGCTGTTTCGCTTGAACCAGGAGCACGGCACGACGCTGCTCATTGTCACCCATGATGCCCGGCTGGCCAGCCGCTGCGGACGGCGTCTGCAGCTGGACTCTGGGCAACTGGTGGCTGCCAGCGGGGGAGACGGGGCATGAAACCTGGGGCTAAGGTTGCTGGCCACGTTTCGAACCAGCCAGGGTTCGGACTTTGGCCCCTGGCAAGGCGTCTAGCCTGGCAGGAGGGGGTTCACGGCTCGTTGCGTGGTTTTGTGTTGGCGCTGGCGTTGTGTGTGGCGAGCATACTCTGTATCTCGCTATTGGCCGATCGCTTGCAGCAGGCCCTGGCGTTGGGGGGGCGGGAGTTTTTGGCCGCCGATCGGGTGCTGCAAAGTAATGCCCCCTTGGCCGCGACCCGAGTGAGCAGCTTGCCGCCAGGCGTGGCCATGACCCAGACCATCAGTTTCAACTCCATGCTGTTTGTCGGCGACGCCATGCAACTGGCCAGTGTCAAGGCCGTTGCCGGGGGGTATCCCTTCTATGGGGTGTTAAAGTTGGCTCCCCAGCAGACGGTGCGGCCGGGAGAGATCTGGCTTGCCCCCCGTTTGATGGCCCTGCTACAGGCCCGGATTGGCAGCGAACTTGAGCTGGGCGCAACCCGGCTCCGGGTCGCCGGTGAGTTGTTGCAGGAGCCGGATGAGGGCTTCTCGCCCTTTATGCTGGCCCCTCACGCCCTGATGCATCTGGATGACTTGGTCCAGGCCCAGGTGATACTGCCGGGTAGTCGTATCGAATACCGCTATCTGTTCCGTGGCGCTTCACGCCCACTGGGAGAGCTAGATCGTCAATTGCTCGCCAGTAAGTTACCAGGTGAGCGGTTGCTCAAGCCGGGGCAAGAGAGCGAGCTGCGCTCGCGACAACTGGAGCGCAGTGAGCGCTTCTTCCGTCTGGCAACCCTGATCGGTCTGTTGTTGGGGGGGCTGGCCATGCAAGTGGCCATGAGCCATTTTGCCGAACGCTATGGCCCTCAGTTGGCCCTCCTCAAAACGCTGGGGGCCAGCCGCCGCCAGCTCTGGGCTTGGTTGCTGGGGTTGCTCGGCTTGCTGATGGTAGTCGCATTGCTACTGGGGGGGCTGGTGGGTTACCTGCTGCATCTGGCCTTTATTCCTCTGCTGGGCGATCTGCTGCCCGCCGAGTTGCCGCCACCCTCCTGGCAGCCGTTTTTCGTGGGCTTGGGGATGAGCGGCTTCATCACCCTGTTGCTCTGCCTGGTGCCCTTTGGCCGCCTGCTCACCATGCCCGCGCTGCGGGTGTTGCGTCAGGAGCTGGGCTCTGTCATTCCCGCCTGGTTGAGTTTGCCCCTGGTGTTGGTGGGCAGCCTGCTTCTGGCCTGGCGTTTTACCGGTGATGCGCGGTTGAGCCTGGGATTGTTGCTGGGGTGTCTATTACTCTTGCTGTTGCTGGGAGCCCTGGCTTATCTGTTGTTATGGCTGTGGCCTAAGCCCAGAATAGGGAGTGCCTTGGGGTTGGCCCTGACGCATCTGCGGCGCGCCCGCTGGCAGAGTTTGAGCCAACTCTCCACCATAGCGCTGGTGCTCCTGCTGCTGGGGGTGCTCTGGGCCAGTAGAGCGGCCATCTTGGCGGGGTTTGATGCCACTCTGGCCGCCGATCTGCCCAATCGTTTTCTCATTAATCTGGCTCAACAGGATAAGCCTGCACTGGAGCAGCTACTGGCTAGCCACAAGATCAGCCATTCCCGACTCTATCCTGTCATTCGTGGTCGCTTGACGCACATAGCCGGGGAGGCCGTGGCGCAAGCCGAAGGCGAGAGGGGGCGAGAGGGGGTAAACCGGGAGCTCACCATGACCTGGCAGGCCCAGGCTCCGGCTCACAATACGCTGGTGGCCGGTTTGTGGTGGCATAGCCAGAGTCGGGGTGAGGTGTCAGTGGAGCAGGGGGTGGCTGAGCGGCTGGGGATCAAACTGGGTGATGAGCTGCGTTTTAGCCTGGGCGGCGAGCCGCTTACGGCTCGGGTCACCTCCTTGCGCAAGGTGAACTGGGAAGATTTGCAGCCCAACTTCTTTATGATCTTCTCACCGGATCTGCTGGCTCACTACCCGGCGAGCTGGATGGTCAGTTTGCGCATTCCCCAGGGGGAGAAACAGCTGGAAGTCGAGCTGGTTCGCCGGTTTCCGGCCGTCACCCTTATTGACACTGACAGCATAATGTTGCGTCTGCAGCGGGTGCTGGAGCAGGTCAGCCGGGCCTTGGCGTTGATGCTCTCCCTGGTCACCCTGGCGGCCGTGCTGGTGCTCTTTACCCAGGTGCAGGCGGATATGAGTCGACGTTGGCAGGAATTGGTGCTGATGCGCACCCTGGGCGCCAGCGCCCAGTTGCTGCAGCGGGCCTTGCGCTGGGAGTTGCTGGCCACGGGGCTACTGGCCGGGCTGACTGCCGCCTTTTGCTCGGAGCTAATCATGCTGTTGTTACAGCAGCAATGGAGTGAACTCACCTGGCAACCGCACCCTCTGTTGTGGTTGGGGTTGCCGGTGCTGGGTGCTCTGCTGGTCTGGCTGGCGGCCAGGGCGCCTATGCACAGATTGTTGCACTCAGTGCTGATCCGGCATCTGCGTTAGCCTGCAACCCACGCCCTTGGCCTGGCTCGCGTCGTTACATTTCGGGAAAATGCACGGGCTTATGACCGTTGTGCAACTGGTGTTTGAGCGCGGTGACCAGCTCGGTATAGCGGAAGCGAAAGCCGGCTTCCAGCAGGCGCTTGGGATAGACATTCTGACCATAGAGCAGCAGATCGGCCATCTCGCCCAGCAAGAGGCGCAACAGCCAGGCGGGGCTGCGCACCAAGTGCGGGCGTTGCAGGCTCCTGGCCAGTTGCAGAGAAAACTCCTCATTGCTGATGGCGTGCGGGGCGGTGGCGTTGTAGATACCCTGACACTCTTCGTGTTCCAGCAAGAAGAGGATGCTGGCAATCAGATCCTCCATGGCAATCCAGGAGACCATCTGCTGCCCCGATCCCAGCGGGCCGCCTAGCCCCAGACGATAAGCCGGCAGCATCTTGGCCAGGGCGCCACCATCGGCTCCCAGTACCATGCCAATACGCAGGATACAGACCCGGCAACCATACTCCTTGGCTTCCCGTGCCAGCTCTTCCCAGCGGCGACACACCTCATGGCTGAACTCGTTATGCACTTGGGTGCAGCTCTCATCTATCACCTGTTCGCCCTGGCGACCATAGAAGCCAATGGCCGAGGCATTGAGCCACACCTTGGGCGGGTTGCTGCAGTGACGCAGTCGCTCCAGCAGCCCCTCTGTCAAATGCCAGCGGCTTTCACAGATGCGTTGCTTCTGGTTCTTGCTCCAGCGCTTGTTGGCAATCGGCTCACCCGCCAGATTGATGATGGCATCGAAAGCATCCAGATTATCCAGCTCATCCAGGGTGGCGCATAAGGAGACCTGTTGCCCCAATCGATGGGAGGCACGGTTGCAGTCCCGGCTCAGGGCGGTGAGGGTATGCTCCTTGCTCAATGCCTGGATCAGATGGTGACCGATAAACCCTGTGGCTCCGGTGATCAGCACTCTCATGGCCATCTCCTGGGATCAGTTATTTCTTTGAGTCTAGCTCTCATTGGCATAATGATCCTTGCCTGAGCCTCTCTGCTGAGGTGGATCGAAGGTTGCTAATTGGCACCATGACACTTTTATGATCTTATCCACAATTTTTGGGGATAAGTGTGTAGATTACTGCTGCACTTCTTGCTGATAGATGGCGCTAGCCTAGGCGTAGTGCAGGTTGTGGGAATTGGCAAGGCAGGGGCTTGGGATCGGTGAAAATGCATATAAAAAAGGGAGCCGAAGCTCCCTTACCTGGATTTATCCAGCGCCGTCAGGCGCTCACCCTTGGGTGTGAGTGGCCAATTCGGCTTGAATGGCCTGCTCGGCTTGGATGGCGGTCAGGGCTATGGTGTAGACAATGTCGTCCACCAGGGCACCGCGGGAGAGGTCATTGACCGGCTTGCGCATGCCTTGCAGCATGGGGCCGATGGAGACCAGATCCGCAGAACGCTGCACTGCCTTATAGGTGGTGTTGCCGGTATTCAGATCCGGGAAGATGAATACGGTGGCTTGACCCGCTACCGGCGAGTTCGGCGCCTTGGAGAGTGCCACGTCAGCCATGATGGCCGCGTCGTACTGCAGCGGACCGTCAATGATCAGATCGGGACGCTTCTCTTTGGCCAGACGGGTCGCTTCACGCACCTTGTCTACATCGGCGCCGGTACCTGAGGTGCCGGTGGAGTAGGAGATCATGGCGACGCGCGGATCGATACCGAAGGCTGTGGCAGAGTCGGCAGACTGGATGGCGATTTCGGCCAGTTGTTCGGCGTTCGGATCCGGGTTGATGGCACAGTCACCGTAGACCAGCACCTGATCCGGCAGCAGCATGAAGAAGACCGAGGAGACCAGGGAGGAACCGGGCGCCGTCTTGATGATCTGCAGCGGTGGACGAATGGTGTTGGCTGTGGTGTGTACCGCACCAGAAACCAGACCATCCACCTCGTTGCGCTCCAGCATCATGGTGGCTAGCACCACATTGTCTTCCAGCTGTTCGCGGGCAACCACTTCGGTGATCCCCTTGGCTTTGCGCAGCTCTACCAGGCGCGGCACATAGCGCTCACGGGCGGCGATCGGATCTATGATCTCGACCCGGTCGTTCAGCACCACACCCTGTTGCTCGGCAACGCGGCGGATCTCGTCCGGATTGCCCAGCAGCACAGGGCGGGCAATGCCACGCTCGGCGCAGATGGCGGCGGCCTTGACTGTGCGTGGCTCATCCCCTTCTGGCAGCACGATGCGTTTGTTAGCGTTGCGCGCCAGCTCGGTGAGCTGATAACGGAAAGCGGGCGGGCTCAGGCGACGTGAGCGACTGGAGGCCGCGGTCAGGGATTCCAGCCAGTGTTTGTCGATGTGGCCAGCCACATAGTCCTGCACCAGCTCGATGCGTTCGATATCGTCAGCGGGAATTTCCACGTTGAAATTCTGCAGGCTGACCGCGGTCTGCCAGGTGTTGGTATCGATCATCATGATGGGCAGGCCGGTCTGCATGGCCTGTTGACACAGGGCCATCACCTGCGGCTCCGGATGATAGTTACCCGTCAGCAGCAGGGCACCCAGTTTGACGCCATTCATGGCGGCCAGGCAGGCGGAGACGATCACATCGGAGCGATCGCCCGAGGTGACCAGCAGGCTGCCGGGACGGAAATGTTCCACCATGTTATGGATGGAGCGGGCGCAGAAGGTGACCTGGTGCAGACGACGCTGATCCAGTTCGCCACGGTTGAGGATATGGGCATTCAGGTGGTGAGCCAGATCCTTGGCGCGCGGCGCGATCAGCTGAGTATTCCAGGGGATGCAACCCAGGATGCGCAGCGGGCTCTTGCCGAAGAATTGTAGCACTTCCAGGTTGTTGGCCAGCTCGCCTGTGCTGTGGTGTGCCTCGAACATCTCGGTCAGATCGGGGCGGGTGATGCCGTGTTCATCGACCGGGGCACCCACCTTGTTGATGATGCAGCCCACGATGCGCTTGTTGTGGACACCACCAAAATTGGAGCAGGCGAGCTCAATGCGTTCCTTGAGCTTCTGGCTGGAATCGTTACCAGGATGGGTAACAAAAACCATGTCGGCATCCAGGGCGCTGGCGATGTCGTAGTTGAGCTTGTTGGCAAACGGTTGCTTGTCGACAGGGACCAGACCTTCAACCACCACCACTTCGGCGCCACTCTCTTTTACATGATTCTCATACAGCGCCACTATCTCTTCGAGCAACACGGCTGTGTTACCTGAGGAGATCATGTTTTCTGCATAGTGGAGGGAGAGCGGTTCGGGAGGGGTGATGTTGGAGCCGGCACGGATGACGGCAGTTGAGGCTTCTGGGCCTGAGTGTGCGGGTTTCGGTTGAGCGACCGGTTTGAAGAAACTGACGTTGACACCGTGTCTTTCCATCGCTCGGACCATACCGAGACTCACGGAGGTGACGCCAACACCGGAGCCAATCGGGATAAGCATGATAGTGCGTGCCACTTTTGTATCCCCTTATTGATTTACGCTTTGGCTAAGGAAAAGGCAGCCCTAGGGCTGCCTTTTCTATTTTACCTAGTCTGAATCAGGCTTCCACCAATTCCAGCGCATCATGAGCAATTACCCACTCCTCGTTGGTGGGGATCACCATGGCCACAGTGCTGCCAGGCTCGGTGATGATACCTTGGCCGCCGAAGCGCGCCTTTAGATTGGCTTCATTATTGACCTTGAAACCCAGCAGGGCCAGACGATTCAGGGTCATCTCGCGGATCGGCGCTGAGTTTTCACCTATGCCACCGGTGAATACCACCGCATCCAGGCGACCATCCAAGGCTGCCACATAGCTGGCGATCGTCTTGGCCAGGCGGTAGCAGTAGAGATCCATGGCGCGCTTGGCCGCGGGCTCGGTTGCGTAGTTATCTTCTACGAAGCGACAGTCACTGGTGACCTCGGTCAGACCCAGCAAACCGGATTCCTTGGTCAGCATGGCGTTGATGTCGGCCAGGCTCATGCCCAGGGCATCATGCAGGTGGAAAATAATGGCCGGATCGATATCGCCGCAGCGGGTACCCATCACCAGACCTTCCAAGGGGGTCATGCCCATTGAGGTATCTACCGACTGACCATCCTTGATGGCGCAGACCGAGCCACCATTGCCCAAGTGGCAATTGATGATATTCAACTCGTTCACCGGCTTGCCTAATGCTTCAGCTGCTTGCAGGCTGATGTAGTAGTGGCTGGTGCCATGCATGCCATAGCGACGGATACCTTGCTGCTGGTACATCTTGTAGGGCAAGGCGTACAGGTAAGCATGTTCCGGCATGGTTTGATGGAAAGCGGTATCGAACACGGCCACGTTGGGTAGCTTGGGGAAGGCGTGTTGAGCGGCCTTGATGCCAACCAAGTGCGCCGGGTTATGCAGCGGCGCCAGGGTGATGCACTCCTCGATCCCCTTGATCACCGCCTCAGTGATGATGACGGAGGAGGTAAAGTGTTCCCCGCCGTGCACCACCCGATGGCCAATGGCAAACAGGTTCTCATTCAGTTCAGGTTTCTTTGCCAGTATCTCATGTACGATGAAGTGCATGGCTTCTTCGTGAGCGGCGCCAGGGCCCAGATCGGCTGCGCCTTTCTGACCCTCCTGCTTCCACTTGATGCGGGCATCATCCAGATGCAGACACTCGGCCAGGCCTGAGAGTTTTTCGTCACCGGTAGCGGCGTCAATTACGGCAAATTTCAGCGATGAACTGCCACAGTTAAGTACAAGAACCAGCTTGCTGCTCATTCGTAGTAAATCCTATCTATCTTTTTAACGGGTTTACTAGCTGGAAAGAGTATTTTTCCAGCAGAGTTAACGTATGCTTACATTAAAGGTGCTGGCAGCGTCCGGCTTATGACGTCTGCTCAGCCTCTAAGTTGCGAGGCTCGACAAGGCGAGAGTGCCGGATAATCAAGCGGCCAAAGAATACAGTGGAAGCATAAAAATAACAAAAAATCTTTTTATGAAGCATGTAACCATTTTCAAAGTGTGGTTATTTGCTACGGAGGTAGTCGATATGACTTTATGGCGAAAGAAGATAGAGATGGGGCAGCACTACCTGCAGCTGTGGCCCAAAGAGAAATCGCTGGCGGCCCTGTTCCCGGAAAATCGCGTCATTTCGGCGCTGGAGTGGGCGGTGCGGGTGCTGCCTGCCATGGTGGTGATGAGCCTGTTACTGCAGTGGCAATGGGGTAAGCCCGAGCTGTGGCCCGTGGTGGTCTCTAGCGTCTTCTTCATGTTGAGTCTGCCGCTGCAGGGCTATTACTGGTTAGGGCAAAGAGCCGAGACTCTGCTGCCACCCTCCCTATCGCGCTGGTATGTGGAGATCAATCAGAAGCTGGGGCAGGGGCAGCGCCGAGCTAATCCTCGATATCTGGAACTAGCGGAAACCTTGAGTCAGGCCTTCAAGACCCTGGATCGCTCCTTTATCTACTGAGACGCACTGTTAACGGAAGCCCCAATACGCAACAAGCCACCGAGAGGGTGGCTTGTTGCGTATTGGGTTGGATGGGCGATCAGTAGATCACATTCGGGTGATACTTGCCTATGATGTCGCGAATGGTATCCATGGTCTCCTTCTTGGGAGGGTGTACGCCATCGAGCATGTACTTCTCGCCCATGGCCTCCCACTTGTGTTTGCCCAGCTCGTGATAGGGCAGTAGTTCTACCTTTTCGACACAGCCATCCAGCTCATCGTGAATGAATTTGCCCAGTGCCTCGGCTCCTGCCACATCATCACTCCAGCTAGGTACCACTACATAGCGGATCCAGATCTTCTTGCCCTTCTTGGCCAGATAACGGGCAAAGTCGAGACAGTATTTATTGCTGACGTGAGTCAACGGAATGTGGATGTCATCGTTCATGTGCTTGATGTCGAGCAGTACCAGATCGGAGACATCCAGCAGGGCATCCAAGGCTTGATCATAGTGGCGAACGAAGCCGTTGGTGTCGAGACAGGTATGGATCCCCTTCTCTTTGCATGCCTTGAATAGCTCGGTGACAAACTCTTTTTGCAAGGTGGCTTCACCGCCTGAAGCCGTAATTCCGCCGCCAGAGGCATTAATAAAATGCCGGTAAGTCAGCAGATCCTTCATCAGCTCATCAACCGTCACCTCTTTGCCATCATGGGTATCCCAGGTATCACGGTTGTGGCAATAGAGACAGCGCATCAAACAGCCCTGCATGAAGACAATGAAGCGGATCCCCGGTCCATCGACCGTGCCGCATGTTTCAACAGAGTGGATCCGCCCCGTGATTGACATAGATATAGGCTCCCTAGAAGATCTATCAGCTTTGCTATTTTAATCGAATTCCCCAACCAGCACACGGACTTTACGGCCATTGTCTGTATAGGGTCAGCTCTCTTTGCAAGTGTAGCCAAGCAGGCAATAAAAAACCCCCGGCAAGCCGGGGGTTTTGCAAACCACTCACGCAATCCGTTATTACATGGATTGAGTGAAGGTCCGGGTGATGACGTCTTGCTGTTGCTCCTTGGTCAAGGAGTTGAAGCGGACTGCATAGCCAGATACGCGGATGGTCAACTGCGGATATTTCTCCGGGTTTTCCATGGCATCGAGCAGCATCTCACGGTTCATAACGTTGACGTTCAGGTGTTGACCGCCTTCGATATTGGACTCGTGATGGAAATAACCATCCATCAGACCAACCAGGTTCAGACGTTGGGACTCTTCTTGCTTACCCAGCGCGTTTGGCACTATGGAGAAGGTATAGGAAATACCATCCTTAGCGTAGGCGAACGGCAGCTTGGCGACAGAGGTCAGAGAGGCGACTGCGCCCTTCTGATCACGGCCGTGCATCGGGTTAGCACCCGGTCCGAACGGTGCACCAGAGCGACGGCCATCCGGCGTATTACCTGTCTTCTTACCATATACCACGTTAGAGGTGATGGTCAGTACAGACTGAGTCGGGATAGCGTTGCGATAGGTCTTGTGGGTCTGGATCTTCTTCATGAAGCGCTCAACCAGATCGCAGGCGATGGAGTCAACGCGCTCGTCGTTGTTACCAAACTGCGGGTATTCGCCTTCGATTTCGAAGTCGATGGCCAGGCCGTCTTCGTCACGGATTGGCTTGACCTTGGCGTACTTGATGGCAGACAGCGAGTCGGCGGTCACAGAGAGACCGGCGATACCACAGGCCATGGTACGGATCACATCACGGTCATGCAGGGCCAGCTGAATCGCTTCGTAGCTGTACTTGTCGTGCATGTAGTGAATGATGTTCAGGGCGGTGACGTATTGGGTCGCCAGCCAGTCCATGAAATGGTCCAGGCGGTCCATAACATCGGTGAACTCCAGGTATTCACCCTTCACCGGCTCGGTCTTCGGACCGATCTGGATCTTCAGCTTCTCATCGATACCACCGTTGATGGCGTACAACATGGTCTTGGCCAGGTTGGCACGAGCACCGAAGAACTGCATCATTTTGCCGATGATCATAGGCGAAACGCAACAAGCGATGGCGTAGTCATCGTTGTTGAAGTCGGCACGCATCAAGTCGTCGTTTTCGTACTGTACGGAAGAGGTATCGATGGATACCTTGGCACAGTACTTCTTGAAGCCCAGCGGCAGCTGTTCAGACCACAGAATGGTCATGTTTGGCTCAGGAGACGGCCCCATGGTGTAGAGGGTGTTCAGGTAGCGGAAAGAACTCTTGGTCACCAGAGTCCGGCCATCCACACCCATACCGCCGAGAGATTCGGTTGCCCAAATCGGATCGCCAGAGAAGAGGGTATCGTATTCCGGAGTACGCAGGAAACGCACCATACGCAGCTTCATCACCAGATGGTCAACCAGCTCTTGAGCTTGTTGTTCGGTGATCAGACCCTTCTTCAGATCGCGTTCGATGTAGGCATCGACGAAGGTAGCGGTACGGCCGAAGGACATGGCCGCGCCGTTTTGTGACTTCACGGCACCCAGGTAACCGAAGTAGGTCCACTGCACGGCTTCTTGTGCGGTAGTGGCCGGGCCGGAGATGTCGCAACCGTACTTGGTAGCCATCTCTTTCAACTGACCCAGGGCGCGGTGCTGTTCGCAGATCTCTTCACGCAGACGGATAGTGGCTTCCAGGTCGTCACCGGCTTCCAGCTTGGCTTGCAGAGACTTGAACTGGGAGAGCTTGTCAGCCATCAGGAAGTCGATACCGTACAGCGCCACACGACGGTAGTCACCGATGATACGACCACGGCCATAGGCATCCGGCAGACCGGTAATGACGCCAGACTTACGGCAATTCATGATGTCCTTGGTATAGACATCGAATACGCCCTGGTTGTGGGTCTTACGGTATTCAGTGAAGGTTTTCTTCAGCTGCGGATCCAGAGTGCGGCCATAAACCTGGCAGGAGCTCTCAACCATCTTGATCCCACCGAAGGGAACAATGGCACGCTTGAGCGGCTTGTCAGTCTGCAGACCAACAATCTTCTCCAGACTTTGATTGATGTAACCGGCATCATGAGCAGTGATAGTGGAGGCAAGGTCAGTGTCGAAATCAACCGGCGCGTGAGTGCGGTTCTCTTCCTTGATGCCTTCCATGACCTTGTCCCACAGGGTAGTGGTGGCCTGGGTTGCACCAGCGAGGAAGCTTTCATCGCCTTCATACGGGGTGTAGTTCTTCTGGATGAAGTCGCGGGTGTTGACTTCAGTCTGCCAGGCTCCAGGTACGAAGCCTTCCCATGCCTTCAGACACTTTTCGTTAAGCTCTGCCATGTTGCATTACCTCTTCGGTATAGATGATCGAAGCTTCCGCTGCCATTAGTGGTGGCGACGGAAAATAAACCAATAAGTCAAACCAATCATACCACCACCACCTATGATGTTGCCGATGGTAACCGGGATAAGATTGTTGATGATGAAGTGGCCAATCGTCAGATCGGCATATTTAGCCGGGTCTGCGCCAATGGCTAGCCAGAATTCAGGGCCGGCGAAGGTCTGAATGGCGATGCCAACCGGGATCATGAACATGTTGGCAATGCTGTGCTCGAAGCCTGATGCTACGAACATGGCCACCGGCAGTATCATGATCAGGGCCTTGTCAGTCATGGTGCGGCCACCGAAGGCCATCCAGGCTGCGAGACAGACCATCAGGTTACACAGAATACCCAGCGCCACGGCTTCAACAAAGGTGTGATGGATCTTGTGCTGCGCCACATTTAAGGCGGTCAGACCCCATTGACCATTGGTGTTCATATACTGGCTGCTGAGCATGATGAGCGCCACCATGATGAGACCGCCTACCAGGTTACCGAAGTAGACAATGCCCCAGTTTTTCAGCATTTGCCCCCAGGTGATACGGTTGGCCGCACGAGCGACTAGCGTCAGCGTGGTGGAGGTAAAGAGTTCGCCACCCAGGATCACACAGAGGATCAAGCCAAGGGCAAAACAGATACCGCCTGCCAGCTTGCTACCACCTGTCGCAATGACAGTGATGTAGAAGACAAAGGCGATGGCGATAAAGGCACCTGCGGTGATGGCCAGCATAAAGGTCTTGGCGGCGGGCTTGGTGGCCTTGCCGTAGGTGATGTCTTCGGCAACGGCCGCGATGGCTTCTGGCTTCAGACAATCAAATGGAGATTCAGCTTTCACGTGATGGGCACCCGAGTTGAATTAATTTGGATTTGTACTGTCGTAATCATAGCAACAAAGCCAGGGGCCAAATTTGCCTTGGATCAATTTTGGCCAGATGCTTATGTAATTTTACTACATCTTTATCACACTATCTCGGGGCCGCTTTGTCCCATATGTGGCCAAATATTGTAGTTTAACTACACCTTGTGGGAGCAAATGGTGCTGAACCAGGTATCTGGACTACAGTTTGAGCTCGCTATTGCTCTAATAAATATACGCCCGAAAAGCTGAATGTAAAATGCAACAAAGAAAAAGCCCTCCGTAGAGGGCTTGAGAGGGCTTGCGGCCATAAACCGGCGAGGCTGTCGTTAGCGCCAAGTGGTAAAGCCGCGCTTGGCGGCTTGCAGTTTCTCGTAGGCGGCTAACAGCTTCTGGTGCAGAGGGTATTGGCTCAAGCTCAGATCCCCCGCCTGCAAGCCATAGAACCGCTCCTCACCGGCAATGTGGGCCCAGACTTGTTGCACCGTAACCGCCCCGTACAGGCGCTCAAAAGCGTGACGGTAGTGGCTGGGCTCGCGCCCGTCTGCGAGGTGCAGCTCCAGGCCCGCCTTCAGGCAACGGAAGAAGTTGGCGCGTGCTGGAGTGAAGACGGTGGCATTGAATTCCAGGGTCCAGTCGGTCCACTCCAGGGCTGTGGTCAGTTCACCGGCGGCCAGGGCCAGTAGACTCTTGAGCTCACCCACCCGCAGGGTCTGCCAGCCACTGCTTTTTTCGACTGCCAGGCCAATCAGTTCACGCACTCGAGTGCGATCATCGAAGCCCTCTTCATCTAGCATGTCGTAAAAAGCCATGTACTCATCGCGGCTGCCTTGGCTTTCCGGCAGCGCCAGCACCGCCTCCCGTAGACCGGCTCCCATATTGTTGTTGGCAATGACCAGATCCTCGGCTGGATAGATGTCGGACATGCCAGGTACCAGGATGCGGCAGGCATAGACGCCCAGGTGCTCATAGTCGGCAATATAAACCGGTTGTTCCAGCTCATGGAAGATACCAATCAGGTGGTTGAACTCCTGCTCTGTGGTGCCAGCAAAATTCCAGTCATTGAAGGGGAAGTCAGGCGTATCTTGGAACAGATCCCAGCTGATGAGCCCGGACGAGTCGATGAAGTGGGTTTCCAGGTTATGGTGATCCCCCACTTCTTCATTATTGAAGGAGGGGGGGGAGAAGACATCCAGATCTTTGAGGCTGCGGCCCTGCAGTAGTTCGGTGACGGTACGTTCGAAAGCCACTTCGAAGCGGGGATGGGCACCGAAGGAGGCAAAGCAGGTACCGTTGCTGGGGTTGAGTAGTATCACGCAGATGACGGGGAACTGGCCGTCCAGCGAGGCATCGTAGCAGAGGATGGGAAAGCCTTCGGCTTCCAGAGCGTCGATGGCCGCCTTGATGTCGGGGTAGCGAGCCACCACCTCGGCCGGAATGGTCGGCAAGCTGATGGCTTCGGCTATGACCCGATTTTTCACATAACGTTCAAATACTTCGGAGAGCGCCTGGGTACGCGACTCGGTGGCGGTATTGCCGGCGCTCATGCCATTGGAGACATAGAGGTTGGCCACTATGTTCATGGGAATGTAGACGGTCTGCTGGTTGTCTTGACGCACGAAAGGCAGGGCACAGATGCCGCGTTCTTCATTGCCCGATTGCAGGTCGATGAGCATGTCGGCGGAAAGTTCGCCTTCTGGATCGTAAAACTCCAGTGTGTACTCATCGAGCAGGCCGACAGGCAGCTCACCATCCTCCGGGATGGGGAACCACTGCTCGTTCGGGTAATGGACGAAGGGGCCATTGGCTACCGCCTCACCCAGATAGAAGTCGGCAAAGAAGTAGTTGGTCGAGAGGCGTTCAAAATATTCGCCCAGCGCCGAGGCCAGGGCCGCCTTCTTGCTGGCTCCCTTGCCATTGGTAAAACAGAGCGGGCACTCCTTGTCCCGGATATGCACAGACCAGACATGGGGCACGGGGTTGAGCCAGGAGGCCTCTTCGATGTCGAAGCCAAGGTCACGCAACTTATGTTGGAAACGTTCGATTGAGGCTTCCAGGGCCGCATCTTTGCCGGGAATAAAGGTCTGCATCAGGGGAGGTCTCTTGGAGTTGATTTGTTATCGGCCTGTTATCGGCCCGCTGGTGGCTAGTGTACTGATCCCCCGTGGCTCATGCCAGCTCGTAGCGGGCCGATTATTTAGCGCAGAAAGGAGATGATGCAGATATTGCAACAGACGGGATGCTGCATTGCAGAAAACGGCTTGCAGAGTTGCTGACAATCCGTAATCTGGTGAGTCAGATTTTTAATGTCTCCAGGGCAGGATGTAATGATGAAAAAAGTAGGCTTGATCGGTTGGCGTGGCATGGTGGGCTCGGTGTTGATGAGCCGTATGGTTGAAGAGAACGACTTTGCCAAGATCCAGCCGGTATTCTTCACCACCTCCCAGGCGGGACAGGCTGCACCGAATTTTGGTAAAGAGGCTGGCCAACTGCAAAATGCCTATGACATTGAGGCGCTGGCCGCTTTGGACATCATCATTACCTGCCAGGGTGGCGATTACACCAAAGAGGTCTACCCCAAACTGATGGCGACCGGTTGGCAAGGTTACTGGATCGATGCCGCCTCTTCACTGCGCATGGAAGAGAATGCGGTCATCATTCTGGATCCGGTCAATGGTCAGGTGATCGACCATGCTCTGGATCGTGGCATCAAGACCTATGTGGGCGGCAACTGTACTGTCAGCCTGATGTTGATGGGCTTGGGCGGTCTGTTTGCTAACAATCTGGTGGAGTGGGTCTCCTCTTCGACCTATCAGGCGGCTTCTGGTGCCGGGGCTCGTCATATGCGTGAGCTGCTGTCACAAATGGGTGCCCTGCGTGATGTGGTTGCTGCCGAGTTGGCCGATCCTGCCTCCGCCATCCTGGATATCGAGCGCAAGGTGACCGCTGCTATGCGTGATGAGAGTTTCCCGACTTCCCAGTTTGGGGCGCCCTTGGCGGGCAGCCTGATCCCCTGGATCGATGTGGCGCTGCCCAATGGTCAGAGCAAGGAAGAGTGGAAGGGAATGGCCGAGACCAACAAGATCCTCGGCCGCGATGGTAATCCTATCGCCGTCGATGGCAACTGTGTGCGTATCGGTGCCCTGCGTTGCCACAGTCAATCCTTCACCATTAAGTTGAAGAAGGATGTACCGCTGGACGATATTCACCAGATGCTGGCCAGCCACAATGAGTGGGTCCGCGTTATCGAGAACGATCGCGCCGTGACCGTCAAGGAGCTGACACCTGCCAAGGTGACCGGCACCCTGAATGTCCCCGTCGGGCGTTTGCGCAAGATGAATATGGGTAATGACTTCCTCTCTGCTTTCTCCGTGGGGGATCAACTGCTGTGGGGGGCTGCCGAGCCACTGCGCCGCATGTTGAACATACTGCTGGCTAAGGCGTAACTCATCGTTATTCGGTGTGATGAAAGACAAAGGGCTGCAAATGCAGCCCTTTGTCTTTCATCCGGCGTGAAATGAGAGGAAAAAGAGCATCAGGGGCGGGCCCAACAGGCTAAGTAAGAAGCCGGACACTACGGCTATGGGGACGACGGCCAAGCCACCCGCCTTTTGGATCACCGGCAGGGTGAAGTCCAGAGCCGTCGCGCCCCCCAGTCCGATAGCCGAGGAGGGGTGACGACGCATCAGGAGGGGGATCAATATGATGGCTAACAGTTCACGGGCCAAGTCATTGAGAAAGGCTATGCTGCCCAGCACGGGTCCCAGCTCACCCCCCACCACTATCCCCGAAAGCGAATACCAACCGAAGGCGGAGGCCAAAGCCAGGCTCTCATACCAGCTGTGTCCCAGCAGGGTGCCAGCCAGTAAGCCGCCAAGCCAACTGCTGAGGACTATGCTGCCCGCTATCTTAAGCGCCCAGCTGTTGAGCAAAATCTGTTTCAGGCTCATGCCGGAATTACGCATCTGGATGCCAATGAATAACAACAACACCATCAGGGCCCAGTTGCTCCAGGTGTGTACCGGTAAGCTCCCTTTTTCCAGCAGCAAGCCCAGCAAAAAACCGGCAATTACTACCAGCGCCATGCGTAGTGATTCGCGAGCCATCAGCCACTTGGATTGTGCGCTAAGAGCCTGCTCTTCGTGCAAGGGGGAACGCTTGCGATCCAACCACCAGAGCATGAGCAGGTTGGCAGAGCAGATGGCGCCAGCAAATAGCGCGGCACTTTGCAAAATCAGCACCAGATGTAGACCCAGATTTTCCACAAAAGCCAAGCCTATCCCCATCAGTGCGAGGATGAGGTAGACCATCTGGCTAGTGAGTTTTTGCAGGCGAGCAAGCCAGAGGCGAGAGTGCAGCGGAATGGCATATCCCAGCAGCAGAGGCAGCAGGATAAGCACTATATCGAGCAACATATCTGAACTCCGATAAAGGAAAAGATAGTGCCCGCCCAGAGCCAAAATGGCAATGAGCCAGAGAGCTAACGTCCTGCCGTAGCGTGAATTGGCGTGACTAGGGGATCTTTTAGTGAAAAGTGTGAGAAGGATGGGGTATTGACCTGTTAGATCCAACAGCCCGAAACCTAATACTTTTGACTATAATCAGAGACAAGTTTTGTGTACCGGTTACATCATTAAGGTCAGGGGGAGTTATGCAGGAATGTGGCGTGTCTGAGGTGAGAGCTGTGCCGGTCCACTCCACGCACGATCCTGTGCTTCGCGCCTGGATGAAAACCCAGGCTCCGGCCATGGTGGCTGCCCTTTCCCGCTTGATCCAACACCCCAGTTATTATCGCTGGGACGAGAGTGGCGCCCCTTTTGGTGCCGCCATCGATGCTTGTCTGGATGAGGCCATTGCCCTGGCAACCGAGATGGGATTTCGCACCTATCGCGACCCAGAGGGTTATTACGGTTATGTCGAGATGGGCACTGGGCCGGAGCAGCTGGCCATTCTGTGTCATGTGGATGTGGTGCCCGCAGGGGATGCCGCAGACTGGTTCAGTGCACCCTATGCCTTGGATGAGCGTCTGGGGCGGCTCTATGGTCGCGGTGTACAGGATAACAAGGGGCCGCTCATTGCCGCCCTGTATGCCATGAAAGCCTTGCAAGAGGCCGAGACACCACTGCGTCATACTATTCGTCTTATCCTGGGTACAGATGAAGAGAGTCTTTGGCGGTGCATCAGCCGGTATAAGGAACTTGAGCCGCTGCCGGATGCCGCCTTTACCCCTGATTCGGCTTTCCCCGTCATCAATGCCGAAAAGCGGCTGATCCAGGCTTATCTCTACGGCCCCCCTTCTGAAGAGTTAACCCTGGATTGTGGTGAGCTGTTCAATATTGTTCCGGATCGTGCTGGCTATGCCGGCCTGAAACAGAAGGCGTTGCAAAAACAGTTGGACAAGCTGGGATACCCCTGGCACGAGGTTCAGGGCAAGACTGTGGTGTTGGGCCAACAGGCCCATGCCTCGCGCTGCGATCGGGAAGGGATCAATGCCATTGTTCGTTTGACCCGAGCCCTGCAGGGGATTGGTTACCAGCATCAGGCGCTAGGTTTTTGCAGTTTGGTGGTGGGGAGTGATCCTCATGTCCGTGCCTTGCTGGGTGATGTATCCGATGAGGTGAGTGGCAAGTTAACCCTCAATCTAGCCTCGTTGAAGATGGATGAAACCGCCACTCAGATTGGCGTCGATATACGGGTGCCTGTCACCCTGCCGTTGGCCGACTTTCAAAAGATGATGCGGCAGGCGGTTAACCGCTTGGGCTGGCGCTATGAAGAGTATGATCATCTGGAGCCATTCTATACCCCCGCCGATTCCCCTCTGGTGTCGTCCCTCTGCAAAAGTTATAGCCAGGTCACAGGGCTGTCGAGTCAGCCCATTGCCTCTGGTGGCGTGACCTATGCTCGAGCGCTGCCGAATTGCATCCCCTTTGGTGCTCGTTTTCCCCATCAGCGCAGCCAGGCGCATATGCCCAATGAGAGCGTCATGCTCGAGGATCTGCTGATGGCCGCTGAAATCTACGCCCACGCTTTGTCGCATCTACAGCAGTTTGCACTGCGATCCAATTCGGGGCCCCAAAATTGAGATAACGCACTCTTATGCGTTCTTTTCGGCTGTTTATTGCATATGCAGCTTTTTTTTTGAATTAAAATTCGGTCTTGTGCTTCTCAATCCCGCATTCATCTTGTAATTTGTGAGCGTACTGGTTTTTTCAGACGCAAGCCTGGCGATTTCCTGAGCGAGGAAGCATCTGCCAGGGCTGTCTAACGCAAGAGACAAGGTTGTTGAGCATGAGCGACGTGGCCACACTGGAAGTCAAAGAGTTACATAAGTTTTTTGGCTCCCACGAGGTGTTGAAAGGCATCAATCTGACTGCCCACAAGGGTGATGTCATCTCCATTATAGGTTCATCCGGTTCCGGAAAATCCACCTTCCTACGTTGCATCAATCTGCTGGAAACACCGACCTCCGGTGACGTGCTGATCCATGGTGAATTGATCCGCATGAAGAGTAATCGCCTGGGTGAGCGACAAGCTGAAGATCGCCGTCAGGTTGAGCGTATCCGCTCCCGCTTGGCCATGGTGTTTCAGAGCTTCAATCTCTGGTCCCACATGACTGTGCTGCAAAATGTCATCGAAGTGCCCATCCAGGTGCTCAAGGTGCCCCGAGCCGAGGCTACCGAGAAGGCGGAGGCTTTGCTGCATCGAGTCGGCCTCTATGAGCGTCGTGACTACTATCCCGGCCATCTCTCTGGCGGGCAACAACAAAGAGCGGCCATAGCCAGGGCGTTAGCGGTTGACCCTGAAGTCATGCTGTTTGACGAGCCCACCTCGGCCCTGGACCCCGAGTTGGTAGGCGAAGTATTGCAGGTGATGCGCAGTCTAGCGGAAGAGGGGCGCACCATGCTGGTCGTCACTCATGAGATGGCTTTTGCCAAGGATGTGTCAAATAAGGTCATGTTCTTGCATCAGGGAATAGTCGAGGAGGAGGGAATACCGTCCGAGGTGTTTGCCAACCCCAGTTCCGAGCGTTTCAAACAATTTATTTCATCTGTGTATTAAGAGATTGCGAACCATACATCAAGGAGATAGACCATGAAGAAGGCATGCCTGGCGGTATTAGTAGCCATGACAGTAGTGGGTGGGGTTCAGGCCAAGGAGTGGAAGCAGGTTCGGATCGGTATTGAAGGTTCCTATCCCCCCTTTTCGCGTACTGAGGCCAATGGTGATCTGACCGGCTTTGATGTGGATATGGCCAAGAGCCTGTGTGAACAGATGCAGGTGAAGTGCACCATAGTGCAACAGGATTGGGATGGCATGATCCCCAGTCTGCTGGCTCGTAAGTTTGATGCCATCATCTCCACCATGGACATCACCCCGGAGCGACTGAAGCGTGTCGATTTCTCCGACAAGTATCAGCACGTTCCCGCACGCTTTGCCACTAAGAAGGGCACCAAGCTGGAGCTGACGGCCGATTTCATGAAGGGTAAAAAGGTGGGTGTACAGCGGGCTACCTCCATGGACTCCTACATCTCTGACAACTTCCCGGCTGCTGACATCAAGCGTTATGGCACAGCCGAAGAGGCTTACCTGGATCTGAAGTCCGGGCGGGTTGACTATGTGCTGGCTGACTACGCCTCGCTGCTGGATGGCCTCATCAAGAAAGAGGGGGGGGAAGGGTACGAACTGGTGGGGCCTGGCTTGACCGATCCACGCTGGTTCGGGATTGGTGCGGGTGTCGCTTTGCGTAAGGGCGATGGGGATCTGAAGGCCAAGTTTAACCAGGCCATCAAGGATCTTCGCGCCAATGGCAAGTATAAGGCGGTCAATGATAAGTACTTTGACTTTGATGCCTACGGCGAGTAACCCTCTTCCCATCTGCGTTGTTGGCGGGCCCAGTGCCCGCCTTTTCTGGATAAATTGATGTTTGATTTAAAAGGCTATGAGAGCTCACTGCTCGAGGGCGCCTGGATGACCTTGCAGGTTGCCCTGCTGTCGCTTTCCCTGGCGGCAGTGCTTGGCATGCTTGGTGCGTTGGCCAAGCTCTCGCGCCATCGTATGGCCAAAGGGGTGGCGACCGTCTATACCACTGTGGTCCGCGGTATCCCGGATCTGGTGTTGATGATGCTGCTGTTTTTTGGCGGTCAGGTCTTTGTCAATTTTCTTTGCACCCAGATCAATGAAGGGGTGAATAACTGGCTTACCCAAGGCAACCCTCAGCATGAGTGGACGGCCTATGTACCGGAATATATCGATATCAGCCCCTTTATTGCCGGTGTGCTGACCATTGGCTTCATCTTTGGCGCCTACATGGCGGAGACCTTCCGTGGTGCCATTCTGGCGGTCGATAAGGGACAACTGGAGGCGGCCCATGCCTATGGCATGTCACCGTTTCAGGTGTTTCGCCGAGTCCTATTTCCACAGATGGTACGGCATGCCCTGCCAGGCTTTGGGAACAACTGGCTGGTATTGCTCAAAACCACGGCTCTGGTCTCTGTGATAGGGTTGGATGACATGGTGCGCAAGGCGGCACTGGCGGCCGGCACCACCCAGTTGCCCTTTACCTTCTACATGGCTGTGGCCTTGATCTTTTTGGTTTTTACCGCCATCTCCACCACCTTGCTCAAGTGGGCAGAGCGCCATTACGCCATTCAGACGAGGTAGGGCATGTTTGATTTTTCCATTATTATTCAAGAGTGGCCTACCTACCTGCAAGGGCTAGGCAATACCGTCTGGTTGGTGGCGGTCTCGCTGCTGTTCGGGCTCTCCATTGCCCTTCCGCTAGCTATTTGTCGCAATAGTCAGAATCCGCTGCTGCGCCTGCCTGCCTGGGCTTACATCTATTTTTTTCGTGGTACGCCCATGCTGGTGCAGCTCTTCATTATCTATTATGGCGCGGGGCAGTGGGATGGACTGCGCCACTCCTGGGCTTGGGAGTGGTTCCAGGAGGCCTGGTTCTGTGCTCTGCTGTCGTTTTCGCTGAATACGGCAGCCTATACGGCGGAAATCATTCGTGGGGCGATCCGCACCATACCCAAGGGTGAGATTGAGGCGGCCCAGGCCTTTGGCATGACGCCTTGGCAGACCATGAGATGCATAGTGCTGCCCAGTGCGTTTCGTCGCGCCTTACCGGCTTATAGCAATGAGGTGATCTTCATGCTGCACGGCTCGGCTGTGGCGGGGATCATCACGGTTGTGGATCTGACTGGCGCGGCGAAGATCATCAATGCCCGTTATTACAGTCCGTTTGAGGCTTTTATCACGGCAGGACTCTGTTACATGGTGCTCAGCTTCATGATCGTCTGGTGTTTCCGGCGATTAGAGTTGCGTTGGCATGCCCATTTACGGCCAAGAAGCCTCTAGGTTCTACTGCCCTGAACACGGTGACATGCTATTATGTCACCGTTTGTTCATCTCCAAGGTTCTTAAGGATCCTCCTCTTGCGCGCCATCTTGATCTCCCTCGTTCTACTGTGCCTTGGCTTTTCTGTGCAGGCGGCAGAGCAGGTGCTTTTCGCCGCCGCTCCCAGTTGGTTGCAACCCATATCCATACCGCAAAGTTCCAGTCAGGCGCCGATAGAAGGTCAACGTTACCTGCTGGTGGACCGTCAGTACTATCTGGACTCACAGCAGATCCAGCGTTTTAACCGCTACGTGGTGCAGGTCACCAGCACAGAGGGGTTGGAGAAAGCGGCTCAGCTCACCTTTGATTTCGATCCTGGTTATGAGACCTTGACTATCCACCAAGCGAGGGTTTGGCGTAATGGTCAGCCGCTGGATCGCCTGGAGCCCCAAGAGTTGCGCCTGTTTCAGCGTGAGGCCAACCTCGAACATTTCTTATATACCGGCACCAAAACGGCTTATCTGATCCTGCCGGATATCCGGGTGGGAGACATACTGGAATACAGCTACACCATTCAGGGGCACAACCCTGTCATGGATAATCGCTATGGTGAGAAGATCCCCCTGGATTGGGATATCCCTGTGGCGCAAAACAACTTGCGTCTGGTGGTGGCTCCCAGTCGTGCCCTCTATTTCCAGGCTCCTAAGGCCAGCGACTCCTTTCTCAAGGTGAGTGAAATTGCCGGGCGGCGCGAGATCATCTGGCATCAGGAAAATGTGCCGGCCGTGCAACGGGATAGTGATACGCCAGCCTGGTATAGCCCCTATCGCTCTCTGACGGTGAGTGAGTTTGCCGATTGGGGGGATGTGGTGAAGTGGGCTAAGCCCCTCTACGATGAAGCGGCTGTGGTGGATCCGTCCGTGCAGTTGTTGGCCGATGCACTGATGAAGCAGGCCCAAAGCGATGCTGAAAAGGTGATGTTAGCCCTGCAGTTCGTGCAGCAGGAGGTTCGCTATTTGGGGATGGAAGATGGCATGGGATCCCATCGCCCACGCAAGGCGGCAGATACCCTCTATCGTCGGTATGGTGATTGTAAGGATAAGACAGCACTGCTGTTGGCGCTGCTCAAGGCTATGGGGTTTTCACCCACAGCCGCCTTGGTCAGTCTGGAGCAGGGCTCGCAATTGCCTGCTGAGTTGCCATCTCCCTATGCCTTCGATCATGTCATTGTCACGCTACTGCTGGAGGGCAAGCGGGTCTGGCTGGACGGCACCAATCTGAATCAGGGCAATCGCCTGGAGACGGTTGGCTTTCCCTATTTACGTTATGCTCTGCTGGTGGCGCCTGAGGTGAAGAGCCTAAGCTCCATGGATGGCGAATTCCGCCCCTCGGATATTCAGGTACGGCAGGAGTTGTGGGTGCAGAATGATTCTAATCGCCTGCAGATTGAGAGTAGTTACAGTGGTGAGCAGGCCGAGCAGCAGCGTAGTCAGTGGCGTAACACTTCGGTGGAAAATCTGGGCCGAACTTTTGCCGATTACTACAGCAAGCTCTATACGGATGTGGATCCAGTGGGTTTACCCCTGCTACATGACGACCTAGGGCAGAATCAGCTGGTCATGCGTGAGGTGTACCAGGTGGCGGGGGGGCGCGATGCGCTGACCCAATATGGCTTGGATATCTACGCCGATCTGGTGGACTCCTATCTGAAGTCATTTAGCGACAGTCGTCGTCAGCCTCTGGAGTTGACGCCACCAGTGCGTGTGCAGCAGGAGTTTGTCCTGCACTTTCCGCAACCTATCAGCATCACCCCTTACCGAGGCACGGAAGAGAATGCCATCTACCGCTTTGCCCTGCAGGTGGAGCCGGTGGATCCCACCCAGCTCAAGGTGACCTATCGCTATGAAAATTTGCGTGATCATGTTCCCGTGAGTGAGCTGGCTCGTTATCGGGAGAGCGTTCGCCGCATCAAGGAGCAGTTGAGCCTCAGTTTCTCTGTGCCCAGCAAAACGACAGCCGAATAGGTGAGCCCATCGCCGCCAGTAAGGCCACTGGCGGCGGTTTGCGGTTATGCGAACTCGGCCCAGATGGGGGCATGATCGGAGGGTTTGTCGTGACCGCGCAGTTCATAATCTATGCCGCTGTGATTCAGGCGGGCGGCTAAGGGGGCGGTGGCCAGGATGAGATCGATGCGTAGACCTCGATTATCGTCGAAGCCCTTGCTGCGATAATCAAACCAGCTGTAGCGATCTACGGCGTCCGGGTGTTGCTGGCGGAAGGTATCGATAAGCCCCCACCCCTTGAGCCGTACCAGCCACGCTCGCTCCTCTGGCAAGAAGGAGCATTTCCCCTCTTTTAACCAGCGTTTGCGATTGGCTTCGCCTATGCCGATGTCACTATCTTCGGGCGAGATGTTGATATCCCCCATCACCACTAAGTCTTCATCCGCTTGATGCTGCTGCTCCAGATAGGCTTGCAGATCGGCGTAAAACTTGGCCTTGGCCGGAAACTTGGTGGCATGCTCGCGATTCTCCCCTTGGGGAAAGTAGCCGTTGAGTACGGTCAGCTTACGGCCATTGGCTTGCGTGAAACTGGCCATGATCATGCGCCGTTGCGCCTCTTCGTCATCACTGGGGAAGCCGCGCTGGATCTGCTCCGGTTGCTGCTTGCATAACAGTGCTACCCCGTAGTGGGCCTTCTGGCCGTGAAAGAAGACGTGATAGCCCATGGCCTCGACTTCGGCACGAGGAAACGCCTCATCGTGAACTTTGATCTCCTGCAGGCCGATCACATCCGGTTGATGGGCATCGATGAGGGCTTGTAATTGGGGCAGGCGGGCACGCAGGCCATTGATGTTGAATGAAACTAGCTTCATGAAACCTCTTGTTGGGCACGGCGTGGATGTTAACGTATTTTCTGTTTATGCAGATCTTCTTGCAATTTTTTCAGACGCTCCTGTTGGGCGGCATTGAGCAGCACTCCATCCAGCAAGGCTAGCGTGATCTTGCACTCATCGATAAGCTCGCCAGGCTTCTTGCGATCCTTGATGATTTGCAACAGGGCTTGCGCCTTATTCAGGGCGGCACTGGTATTGGCGGGAGCCTTGCGCAGGGCATCGCGGAAGAAGCCTAGTGCCTCTTCATAGCGTCCGGCTGTGTAGGCGGCAATCCCCTGCTCGTTGAGCTCCAGGTACTTCTGGTGGCGCTCCTGCTGGGAGTGATCGTTATGCACCGACTGGATACACTGCTGTAGCAGGGGGTCCATGGCCCCCTGTTCACACAACAGGGGTTGCAACTGCTCTGCATACTCGAAGTCACCCAACTGCATCAGCGCCAGCACCATGCCGCTCAGCAGTGGCGTGGCCATCTGGGAGGGTTCATCGCCATAGTTGTGGCCTGCCTTGTAAAGCATTCGCTTGCCACGGATCAGGTCGCCCCGAGCCATCTGCACCCGGGCCTGGCAGATCTGCTCGAAGCTGTTGTAGTCAAAGTCGGTCTCCAGCAGGGCCTGGCGACAGCGATAGAGGGCACTGTTGACCTGTTTTTGCAGGTTGCCGATATGAAAGGGGTCATCGCTGTTCATGGCATGCAGGATCAGGCAGTGCACATAGCTGCCGATAAGCTGGGGGTTGCGCTCGGTGGCGAAACGGTTGAGCTCGATCATGGTGGCCAGAGATTCGCGGGCTTTACGATAGTCGCCTTGGGCCAAACTGATCTCGGCTAACTGACGGTGCAGTATTCCGGATTGTGGCGAAATTTCGGTGGCGCGGGTGAGGGTCTCTATGGCCTCGGTGCCTGAGCCGGTGGCCAATTGGGAAATAGCGAGCCAGCGGTAGGCTTCGACCATCAAGGGGCGCAACTGCAGGGCGGCGTTCAGGTGGGTGATGGCCTCTTCATGCAGACCCAGCATCTGACACGCCTTACCCAGGCCAAGACGCAGCCAGCTGGATTCGCCAGCCGCCAGGCCAGAACGCAGGATATGGCGAGCCTCGGCGGCATCCCCCATCTTCATGTGCATGTCCGCCATCAGGCAGCGGCAATAGTTACCGAAGCGCGTACCATTACCCAATACCTGTTCGCAACTCTTGATCACCTCGGCCGGGTCATCATTGGCCAGTGCGACGAAGACCTCCTTGAGCTCCTGCTTGCGCAATAGCGCCCGTTGCAGACGTTGACGCAGCTGCTCCTGGGAGAAGGGCTTCATCAAGTAGTCATCCGGCTCACTCTCCAGGGCGCTCAGTACCATGCTGCGGCTGTTATCACCACTGATGACAAAGACGGTAGCATCGGCTGGTAATAGCTTATTTTCCCGCAAATGATTGAGTAGCTGACGGCCGTTTTCACCCATCCCCAGGTTGTAGTCGATGAGATAGATGTCAAACTGCTCTTTTTGGCAACGACGGCGGCCTTCTTCGGCCGAGGTCAGCAGGGTGACCCGGTTCAGCCCTATGTTCATCAGGGTGGCTTTCATCATTACCTGAAATGAGCGCTGGTCATCGATGAGCAGCACTCGTTTGTCTTTGAAGAGAGCGGCTGCCGCGGCGGCGACCGTGCTATTTTCAGCGGTTGGAAAGTCGGTCATCGCACCATATTCAATATCAGGGCCTGTCAGGCGATGTTTTTACTATAACGAGTTTACGGCGAACCTGCCGTAGAGTTTGTCGTAAGCGGATTAGAAATGTAGATGAGGTCGTAAGGCGAGAAGAATGGTGGAGGGAGAAGGATTCGAACCTTCGAAGGCAGAGCCGTCAGATTTACAGTCTGATCCCTTTGGCCGCTCGGGAACCCCTCCACGGGATAACCTGGTAATGCTTGATGTACTAAAAGGAAGATGGTGGAGGGAGAAGGATTCGAACCTTCGAAGGCAGAGCCGTCAGATTTACAGTCTGATCCCTTTGGCCGCTCGGGAACCCCTCCACGGGATAACCTGGTAACGCTTGATGTACTAAAAGGAAAATGGTGGAGGGAGAAGGATTCGAACCTTCGAAGGCAGAGCCGTCAGATTTACAGTCTGATCCCTTTGGCCGCTCGGGAACCCCTCCACGGGATAACCTTTTTAATGCACTTGATGGTGGAGGGAGAAGGATTCGAACCTTCGAAGGCAGAGCCGTCAGATTTACAGTCTGATCCCTTTGGCCGCTCGGGAACCCCTCCACAAGTGCGGGCGCATAGTAGCAGATTCTCTTGGGATGTGAAGCCCCGAATTTAAAACTTTTTGCTCAAACTCTGGCAAAAGTGGCCGATAAACAATTAGATGCCTATTTTTCAAACTTTTGCGGATGATAGCAGATGATATCTGAATCGGTTCGCCAACATTGTCTGGTCGATGAGCTGCAGCTAGGGCAGGGGTTAAACCATGCTCTGCAGCAGGGCCACAGAGCCGAGTTTTCGCTGCTCTTGTCCCTGCTCTCGCCTGATGTGCAGGACCAGGCCTGGGTGCGCGATCCGCCACCGCCGGAGATCTCCAGCGTGGATTGGCGACGGCGATTCACCCTGCCTCCGGCTAAACCTCTGGAGGCTGATGCCGCGAGCCAGGAGCGAGCCGTGGTGCTGGCCGAGCAGTTGGCCGCAGGCGGTATTGCCGCCGTGCGCCTGCAGGAGTATATGCAGCCTGAACCGCTGAGCCTGAAACAGTACCTTATCCCCGAGCCGGTGTGGAATAACCTGCCGCCCCTGGTGCAAGCCAAGTACCAGCGCCACAAGGCGGGGGAGGAGCTGATCCGCAGCGAGCCCTCGGCCGCGCCAGCCGCCATGCTGGACTCTATCGCCGATGCCGAACACTACCCTGAGCTCAAGGTCCGCTATTTTCACGCCGCCTGAGTTTGTATGGGGCTAGCGTGCGTAAGCACTCTGGTAACGCTTTAAATCTGGAGCGGATCAAGCCAGGTTTGCTCCTGGCTGATATACTTGGCCCCTGATTTGGTCGACATCCTGGCGTTTGGCTCCAGGGTGTTACCCGCCCCCCGTTTCTTCTGGTTTTGACTCGATTGGCAGACTCTATGACTCGTACTTCCCATCCGCTGGAGCTGCTCGCTCCGGCCAAGGATCTTGAATTTGGCATGGAAGCCATTCGCCACGGTGCCGATGCCATCTATATAGGTGGCCCTACCTTTGGCGCCCGGGCCGCGGCAGGCAACAGCGTGCAGGATATAGCGCAGCTGTGTGATTTTGCCCATCGCTTCGGCGCCCACGTCTATGTGGCGTTCAATACCCTGTTGAAGGATGAGGAGCTGGCCGCAGCCGAACGACTCACCCACCAGCTCTACGAGGCGGGAGCCGATGCCCTGATAGTCCAGGACATGGGCTTGCTGCAGCTCGATCTGCCACCCATAGCCCTGCATGCCAGCACCCAGACCGATAATCGCAGTGTGGAGAAGGTACGCTTTCTCGAGCAGGTGGGCTTCTCCCAGGTGGTGTTGGCGCGCGAACTCTCCTTGTTACAGATCCGCGAGATAGCCGATGCCACCGATGTGGCGC
This sequence comes from Pseudaeromonas sp. HNCC25DJ180, assembly GCF_055413345.1. Lineage (NCBI taxonomy): Bacteria > Pseudomonadati > Pseudomonadota > Gammaproteobacteria > Aeromonadales > Aeromonadaceae > Pseudaeromonas > Pseudaeromonas sp. HNCC25DJ180. Next base: position 175,881 of record NZ_JBVAYF010000005.1, on the reverse strand, counting down.
TGGAGTTCTTCATTCATGGCGCCCTGTGTGTCAGCTATAGCGGCCAATGCTATATCAGCCATGCCCTGACCGGGCGTAGCGCCAACCGCGGTGAGTGTGCCCAGATCTGCCGTTTGCCCTGCACTCTGGAAACCCAAAAAGAGGGGGAAACCCTGGCGCACCACAGCCATCTCTTGTCGCTCAAGGATATGAACCAGACCCACAACCTGCGGCAACTGATCGACGCAGGGGTGCGCTCCCTGAAGATTGAGGGGCGGTTAAAGGGGCTCGACTACGTCAAGAATGTCACTGCCTGGTATCGCCGTGAGCTGGACTCCATCTTGGCCGAGCGGCCCGAGCTGGCGCGCGCCTCGGTGGGGCGCTCGACGTTCAGCTTCACACCCGATCCGAACAAGAGCTTCAATCGTGGCAGTACCGACTACTTTTTGCATGGCCGCCAGCCGGAGATCACCGGCTTTTTGAGCCCCAAATATACCGGGGAGCCCGTGGGCGTACTGCAGGACTCCGGCAGTCAGGGCAAGCCGGGGTCCCACTGGCTTAGCCTGAGCAAGGTGCCGCCGGGGGTGGAGTTTCATAATGGGGATGGTCTGACCTTCTTTGCCCCTAATCGCACTTTGACCGGGTTGCGGGTTAACCGGGCCGAAGGGCATCGCCTCTTTCTGGCCGAGCCTGTCTCTGGCCTCACGTTGGGGATGCCACTCTATCGCAATCACGACCACGCCTTCTCGACACTCTTGGCCAAACCCTCGGCCGAGCGGCGGATCGGGGTGGTGCTTACGCTGGCCGAGAGTGAGGCAGGGGTGTCGCTGCAACTGCAGGATGAGTCTGGCGTCTCGGCCCGAGTCGAGCTGTTGCTAGAGAAACAAGCACCCAAGGATCCCGAGCGTGCTGTCACCACGCTGCGTGAGCAGTTGGCCAAGTTGGGTAATACCGATTTTTACGCCAGCCAAGTGGTACTGGAGCTGGCTGAACCCTGGTTTATCCCGGTTGGCCAACTGAACCAGTTGCGCCGCGAGGGAATAGCCGCGCTGGAGGCGGCGCGTCTTGCCGCCTACCAAAGACCGGCCAAGGCACAGATCCAGTTGCCTCTGCCCATGGTCGGTGTCTCGGACCTGAGCTATCTGGGGAACGTCTACAACAGTGCGGCCGCCGCCTTCTACCGCCAGCATGGAGTCGAGCAGATAGCCCCGGCCTATGAGAGTGATGAGCTCAGTGATGAGGTCTCCTTGATGATCACCAAGCACTGTCTGCGTTACAGCTTCAATCAGTGCCCTAAAGAGCAGGGGCCCGGTTTTAAGCCCGACTCGCTGCAGTTGAAGATCGGCAACGATACCTTCCGCCTGCGCTTTGATTGCAAGCGTTGCGAGATGCATGTCTTGGGAAAATTAAAACCCGGCAAACGCTGAGTCGCTTAGCTCTGCCTTGCTCGGTTTGCGCTGAGCAAAGCGTGATCTTGGGCGGTAAAGTGAGGCATGGGGCTAGGGATGCGGGGCGCGTGGGGCTAGGCTGGGCGTTTTGCGACGACAAGACGGGAAGCACTTTATGCAGTTGGATAGGTCCATGTTGCAACAGGCGGTCACGCAAGGGGTGCTACAGGCTGAACAGGTGGCACCGCTTTGGGCCTTGATTGAAGAGGCCAATGCTGGGCGACCGGGGTTTCGTGCCAGCCACTTGCTCTACTACTTTGGTGGCCTGCTGGCCATAGGGGCCATGACCCTGTTTATGAACCTGGGGTGGGAGTCGTTCGGTGGTTGGGGGCTGCTGACCATCTGCCTGGGCTATGGGGTGATCGGCCTGGTGGTCACCGAGGCGCTGCTCAAGCGGCAACTGGCTATCCCGGCCGGGATCTGCGCCACCTTCGTCCTGGTTTTGACGCCATTGGAGGTCTACGGTTTGCAAAACGGGCTGGGGGCCTGGGCCGGTGAGCATGAGTATCAGGATTATCACCGCTACATCGACTGGCGCTGGCTCATGATGGAGCTCTCCACCCTGGCGGTGGGGGCCATCTTGCTGTGGCGCTATCGCCTACCTTTTCTGGTGATGCCTATCGCCGTCACCCTCTGGTATTTGAGTATGGATCTGACCCCCTTCCTCTTCGGTCAGGAGGATTACGACTGGCTGCTGCGGCGCTGGGTCAGCGTCTACTGCGGTTTGCTCATCATGCTGCTCGGGTTCTGGGTCGATATTCGCACCCGTCATACCCAGGATTACGCCTTCTGGCTCTATCTCTTTGGTCTGATGGCGTTTTGGGGCGGGCTCAGCTCCATGAGTTCGGAGAGCGAGTGGAACAAGTTTATCTATCTGTGCATCAATCTGGGGTTGCTGCTTATCGGGGCTATCCTCTCCCGCCGCGCCTTTGCCGTGTTTGCCGCCTTTGGCATAGCCGGTTACTTGGGCTACCTGGCCTATGATGTCTTTGCGCAGAGCATGCTCTTCCCCTTCGTCGTCACCTTTGTCGGGTTTGCCATCATCTATCTGGGTATTCTCTGGCAACGCCATGAGGTGATGCTCACGCAGCGGTTGCGTGGCTTACTGCCCCAGGCGCTACGCGAGCTGATTGAGCAGCGCAGCGGCTTTTAGGGTGAAGGCCAACCCAAACGCCTTAATTACTCTGTTTGCCTTCCAGCTGCAGTAAGAACTGCTTGATCTGCAGCCCACCAGCATAGCCGGTGAGGCTGCCGTTTTGGCCTATCACCCTGTGGCAGGGAACTATGATGGCCAGCGGATTGCGGCCATTGGCGGCGCCCACGGCGCGTACCGACCTGGGGTTGCCGATCTGTTGAGCTATGTGGCCATAGCTGCGGGTCTGGCCATAGGGAATGGTGAGCAATGCCTGCCATACCTGTTGCTGGAAGAGGGTACCCGTGGCAGCCAGAGGCAGCTCGAAGTGTTGCAGGCGGCCGGCAAAGTAAGCGGCGAATTGTTCGCTATAAGGAGCCAATGCGGCGGCATCCTGTTGCCAGGTGTCGCCAATCACCACCGGCTTGGGGCTGAGGCAAAAATCCACATGGCGCAGCCCCTGTTCATCGATCACCAGCAGCAGGGGGCCGCATGGGGTGGTAAGGGTGTGATAACGCAACATAGGGGCTCCGGCTCGTTGGAAGTAGGCCGGTTCACACCTCTTTTCAGGCGCGAACCAAGCTATGGGGTGGGCTCGGTATAGACGCTGCTTGCTGGCCGACTCATCACCTGACCAGCAAGCAGACTCATACTACGGAGGGCGGTTGAGCCGTCTCTTTAGCCCAGATAGCGTTGCTGCAGATGGGTACGGAAGTGGGCCGCATTCAGACTCTCGCCCGTGGCCCGGATCACCAACTCATCTGTGCTGTGGAAGCTGGCCTGGCTCCAGATATGACGCTGCAGCCAGGCGAACACCTGTTGCAGCCCCTCTTCGCTACCGAGCAGGGAGGTGAAGCTGCCCAACTCGCGCTGCAGGGCGGCAGCAAATTGCGCCGCATACATGGCGCCCAGCGTGTAGCTGGGGAAGTAGCCGAAGCTGCCATCGGTCCAGTGGATGTCCTGCATACAGCCGTTGCGGTAGTTACCGGCGGTGCTCAGCCCCAGATACTCTCTCATGCGCAGATCCCATAACTCGGGGATCTCCGCCGCCTCGATTTGACCCTCGATCAGCTTCTGCTCAATTTCGTAACGCAGCATCACATGAGTTGGGTAGGTCACCTCATCGGCATCCACCCGGATAAAGCCCGGCTCGACCCGGGTGTAGAGGCGGGCCAGATTGCGACTCTCAAAGGCGGTTTGCTCGCCAAATGTGGCGTTAACCAAGGGCGAGAGGCGCGCCATGAAGGCGGGATGACGGGCCAACTGCATCTCGAAGAAGAGGCTCTGGCTCTCGTGTATGCCCATGGAGCGTGCCTGACCGACGGGCAACTGCAGCCACTCTGCAGGCAGCCCCTGTTCATAGCGGGCGTGGCCGGTTTCGTGGATTATACCCATCAGGCTCTGGGTGAAGTCGCTCTCATCGTAGCGGGTGGTGATGCGCACATCGCTGGGTACACCGCCGCAGAAGGGGTGGACGCTCACATCCTGACGCCCACGCTGGAAGTCAAACCCCAACAGTTGCATCACCTGCTTGCCCAGCGCCGCCTGTTGGGCGGTAGGGAAGGGGCCTTGGGGGGGAAGCAGGGTTTCGTGGCGCTGACGCTCGGTCACCTGCTGGATCAGGTTGGGTAACCAGCCTTTGAGATCGCCAAACAGACCATCCAGGCGGGCGCTGTTCATGCCGGGTTCGTAGAGATCCAGCAGGCTGTCATAGGGGCGCAGACCGCTGGCCGAGGCGCGGATCTGCGCCTCTTCCCGCGACAGTTGCACCACCTCGCGGAAGTTGGTCAGAAAGCCCTGCCAGTCATTATGTTTGCGCTGCTCGCGCCAGGCATGTTCACAGCGTGAGCCCGCCAGGGATTTGGCCTGCACCAGGGCTTCGGGTAGCAGGGTGGCCTGTTGCCATTGGCGTTTCATCTCTCCCAGGCTGGTGATCTGCTCTGGGCTCAGCGACTCCTCCTGAGCCGTGGCAAACCACTCCGCCAGTTCGGGGGCGGTGAGCCGTTGGTGCATCAAGACGGAGAGTTCGGCCAGGGCGGCAGAGCGGGCTTCGTTGCCGCCATCTGGCATCATAGTGGCGCGATCCCAACCGCAGATGGCGCCCAAGTGGGCAAAGTGGTGTAGTTGGGTGAAGCGTTGGGCGAGTTTGCTATAGCTCATAGGTCTCCTTGCATCATGATACCGGGGCTGGCCTGCGGCCTCTCGTTCTCTGTTTACAGCTGCAACTCAGGGCTGACCGGGTTAGCGGCTAACCCGTTATTCGTGAGCGTCGGTCACTACCTGTAACTGATACCCCTGTTGGCGCAGCAGCGTCAACAGGCCATCGGGGCCGTAGAGGTGCAGGGCACCCACCACCAGGAACTGGTTTTTCTCCGGCATGGCCAGGAGTTTGGGGAGCCAGTTGTGGTTACGCTCCTTGAGCAGGCGCCGCTCCATATACTCCTGCAGGGCGGCAGAGGTGCCCTGCTCCTGGCTTAAGAGCTTCTGCAGGGCGGGGCCATCACCCGCTTGCCAGGCTTGCAGCAGCTTGGGGACCTCGGCATCCATGGTGCCAATCTGCTCCAAGGTGGCCTGCAGGAACTCATCCTCTTGCTGGCTCAAACCCGCCAGATAGGCAAACTGCTCGGGCACGCGCTCCAAGCCGCGAATGGGGGTGCCCAGGCGCATGGCTTGAGAGGCAAAGTGTTCATCCACGCCCAGTTCTGGCTGATAACCGGCTCGTTGCAAGGCTTGCTGGGTCAGGGTAATGGCCACGACCCAGGGTTGCATCTGATTGATCTGTGCATCGGGCAGACCATAGAGGCGGGTTTGTTTGAGCGTCTGTTGATAGAGGGCCGGAGGCAGTGTCGTGGCCAGGGTGCTACCGGCGGGCAACTGGCTCATGGTGGCGATCTGGGCGGATTCGTTGGCCGAGATATCCCGCATGTCCGTCTCCAGGATCAGCACATCGCTCTGTTTCCAGGCCTGCTCTATGGGGGCCGGCAGGGGGTAGAAGTTATCCAGCCCCACATGGATGGAGCCCAGGATCCAGAGGTTGCGCCCCTCCTTGCTGGCATGCCAGAAGCCGGGTTCGGCCAGGGCCATGACAGGGAAGAGTAGCAGGGTGCAGAGCCCTTTTTGCCAGCGTTGACGGGTATGTTTGGCTTGGCTTGCCGCTTCCATCGCCTCGGAGGCCACCGTATCATAACGCTGTTTTTCGGAGTCTGATCTGGACTTGTCTTGTTCACACATGGAGATGTTATGCCTCACTTACGTTTTCGCGGTATCGAGCGGGAACCGCTGGCGCGCCTGAGTGGCGAACTGGTGGCACAGCTCAGCGAGCTGACCGGAGCCCCCGTGGCCCACTTCACCCTGGAGCGGGTGCAGAGTGAATTCATTATCGCCGGAGAGACCACCCCGGGCTATCCCTTCGTGGAGCTATTATGGTTCGACCGGGGCCAGGAGGCACAAGATGCCGCCGCGCGGCTCATCACCTCAGCCGTGAAAGCCCAATTGGGCGAGGCCCAGGAGGTGGCCGTGGTGGTGTTGCCCCTGACTCGCACCGCCTACTACGATAATGGCCAGCACTACGGGCGCTAATCTGAATCGAGGCGACCACAGGGGCGCCTCTATTTTTCAGCCGTTACTCGGTTTTCACTGCCTTTCTTAACTCTGTTTGGCGACCAAGGCATCGAGCCAGCGGCTAGGAAGCCAACCGCGCAGCAGGGCTAACAGCTTGCTGGGCGTGGTCACCTGGTAGCGGTTGCGAGGACGCTTGGCCTTGAGCGCATGAAGCAGGGGCGGAATGCAGGCCTCCGGCGACAGGGTAAAGCGATTGCCGGGCACCACCTGCTCCAGGCGTGCCAGGGTCTGGGCATAGACGTCGGCATGGCGGCTATGCTGCAGATCGATGTGCTGATGCAGGGCGGCCAGGGCATTGGCGCGAAAGCGGCTGTCGATAGGACCGGGCTCGATCAGGCTGACATATACCCCGCTGCCGCGCAGCTCCAGACGCAGAGTGTCACTATAACCTTCGATGGCAAACTTGCTGGCGTTATAGGCCCCGCGATATTTCATGGCCACCAGCCCCAGCACCGAGCTGTTCTGGATGATGCGTCCTTCACCTGCGGCCAGCATAGGCGGCAAGAGTTGCCGGATCAGCTCATGCCAGCCAAAAAAGTTGGTCTCAAATTGGGCGCGCAGGGCGGCGGTGGGTAGATCTTCCAGGGCACCTGGTTGACCATAAGCGCCATTATTGAACAGGCCATAGAGCCGTCCCTGGCACAGGCTCAGGGTTTGGGCCACGGCGGCGGTGATCGAGGCGTTATCGGTCAGATCCAGTTGAACAGCGGTGAGCCCTTCAGCCTGTAGTCGGGCCACATCTTCGGCCTTGCGCGCCGAGGCGATGACGGCAAACCCCTCTTGTTGCAGCCGCAGGGCGGCATGATGGCCTATGCCACTGGAGCAACCGGTAATAAGCAGATAACGAGGCACAGTATCGCTTCCTGATGGGAATGGAGCAGCCAGTATATGCCAGTGGTCGAGGGGGGCAAGTTGTGGCCGTCCGGCCCTTATCCCGCTTGGCAGGCATGAGCCCAGGGGCCCAGAGATATGTTATGGTCTGTCGTAGTTCACAAGCCGGAGAGCCTCATGTCTACACAGCCTGTCCCCGTCAATTCCCTGCTGGATACGTTGCCGCTGCCTTCCCGACCCGCAACCCAAGCCGATATTCCCTACCTGCTGGATCTGCGTCACCGCACCATGGATCGTCACCTGCAGGCCCATGGTCTGGCGCCTAGTGAAGAGGAGTACTTGGCGCGGGTGACGCTGCATCTGGATCATGCTCGCATCCTGCTCTGCGACTCCGTGACCATAGGGCTCTTCAAATTGGTGGCTAGCGGAACGAACTGGGAGTTGGTACAGATCCAGCTTGAGCCGCAGACTCAAGGTCAGGGATTAGGCGATCGGTTATTGGGGTGGACGGTTGGACAGGCCCGATTGGCGGGGGCCAGTGTGGCCTTGAGTGTATTCAAGCTCAATCCCGCCCTGCGACTTTATCTGCGCCACGGCTTTGTGCTGGATCAGGAGAGTGAGCATACCTTTGAGATGATCTATCCGGGCTTAGCCGAGTAGTAAGGCGCGATGCTCGGGCCGTCACAGAGTAAGCCGACTACACTCAGAGAGTGAGTGCATCTTCACCGCTGGCGCTATTGCGCTCGTCCCTCCTTAGACGAGGTAGTCACATGACCGACAAGATCAGTGAGTTGATCGTCAAGATCCGGTTATTGCAGGAGGAGATGGAGCAGGAATTTCGCCACAACCGGGAAAGTTTCCACTTCGTCATAGAGAAGAAACGCATCCGGTTTAGTGAAGAGGTGGCTCGCCAGCAGCGGCACTTCAAGACGGGGCTGTTTCGTTATCTGCGCCGGGCTAGGGTGCTGAATCTACTCACTGCCCCCATCATCTACTCTGGCATCATCCCCTTGCTGCTGCTTGATCTCTTCTTGTGGATCTATCAGCGTATCTGTTTTCCCATCTATGGGATTTCTCGTGTGCGCCGGGCTGACTATCTGCTGTTTGATCGCACTGACTTGCCCTATCTCAACCTCATCGAGAAACTCAACTGTGGCTACTGCTCCTATGGCAATGGGTTGGCGGCCTATTTTCGTGAGGTGGCGGCTCGCACGGAGCAGTATTGGTGTCCCATCAAACATGCTCGTCGCATTCGCGCTGCTCACGATCATTACCCGCAATTCTTTGAATATGGTGATGCCGAGAGTTATCGCCAGGGATTATTGCGTTATCGGCAAGAGTTGGAAGAGGCAAATAGTGAGCACCATGAGGAGTGAGGCGGCGAGAAGGCACAGGGAGTTGAGGTAACATAGGGTGATCTCATCTGCCAGGCTAACGCTTTGCTCATCTGTGGCCAGGTTTACGATCTATTTTATTCATCCAATAGCTAGAGGAGCCTATGACCCAATATCTTGGCGGGTTACTGTTGTGGCTGGTAAGCCAGAGTCTGTTCGCGATACCTCTGCAAGAGCAGAGCCAGTGGAATGATTACTTTGTCAAAGAGGAGGTGCATGGTGTCTTGATCCTGTGCAAGGAGAGCAGCCAAACGTGCGTCACCAACGATAAGGTTCGGGCGGCAACGGCCTTTATTCCGGCCTCGACTTTCAAGGTGCCTCATGCCTTGATCGCGCTGGAAACCGGGGTAGTGCAGAGTGAGCAGCAGATCTTCAAATGGGATGGCAAGCCCAGGGAGATGGCTCTGTGGGAGCAGGATTTTACCCTGCGCGGGGCCATGCAGGCCTCTGCTGTACCTGTATTCCAGCAATTTGCCCGGCAGATAGGGCCCAAGCGGATGCAGTCCTATCTTGATAAGTTTGCCTATGGCAATCGGGATAGTAGCGGGGGCCTAGAGCGGTTCTGGCTGGATGGCGGCTTGCGCATCTCGGCGCAGCAGCAGGTGCACTTTCTGGAGGCGCTCTACCATAACCGTCTACCGGCGACTAAACAGAATCAGCTGATCGTCAAGGATGCCCTGATTGCCGAAGCGACGCCTGAGTACCTATTGCGCGCCAAGAGCGGGTACACGGGGATCAAGGGCAAGATACAACCGGGCATTGCCTGGTGGATTGGCTGGGTGGAGAAAGGGACAGAAGTGACCTTTTTTGCCTTCAATATGGATGTCAGCGACGAAGCCAAGCTTCCGGTGCGTAAAGCCCTGCCCATGGCGATCATGAAAGCAGAGGGGGTGCTGTAGTTGTCGTTCCCTGCGCTTTAAGCATTGAGATGACGTCGCTTAGCTACTCGGCCTTGGCCAGCTAACAAAAAACGCAGCTCATGGGCTGCGTTTTTTATTTTGGTGTCCCCGCCGGGAATCGAACCCAGATCGGTCGCTTAGGAGGCAACAGTTTTATCCAGTTAAACTACGGGGACATTTGCTCTAGCATGACCTGCCGAGCGGCGTGCATTATAGCAAAGCCAAGGTTGAAAGCCAGACTGGAGACACAATTGCTCCAGTCTGATCAGGGGCTTATTCAAGCACGGCCAGATCGTTGATCTGGATGTTACCGGGAGCGTAGCGGTTCAACGGCATCATGACAGCATTGTCTTCATAGACCCGTTTGACTTCCATCATCCCTGTCGTGGGGTTGCGGATGGTGCGATCGCGGCCAAAGCCATCGGTAAAGTCGGCCCTTTGCTCGATATAAAAGTGATCGCCGGTTTTGATGCCATTACGCTTACCAAGATTGATATGGTAGTTGTCGCCATCGATGCGCATAATGCGGGCAATGGGGTTGGTGCATTGTAGCTTGAGCTGCAGATCTTGTACCGCCCGATTGAGTTGGGCGCTGATCTCCATACCATAAGCAGAGTTCCAGAACTTCTGACCAGTGACATCCACTTGCTCCTGCTTATCAAAACTCCAGACAGCTTCGCCTTGATAGTTTTTTTGCTCGCTGAGCTCGCCGGTGAGGCCATCGAACAGGTAGAGCTGCATGCTGAAGTGACGGATGGGGTCATCCAGCCACTGATCCAGCAGGTTGCCCTGGGCATCGCGCAAAGAGATGTCCTGCAGTACGCCAAACAGTAGGTACTGGCTGTCGGTCTCGGCGGCTAGACTTTGCAGTTGACGGTGGTAACTGTTTTCCCCCTGCAGCAGGCGACGTGGATCCAGTCCCAGGTTTTCATCTAACCAGCGGCGAGTGACGAAATTTTGACTCAGGCCGCTCAGGCGGTTGAAGAGTTGACGGGTGATCTCGCTGTTGAGTTCATAAATTTGACCATGTCTGGCTTGATCACTGTCGGCCAGACGAAAACGAATCAGGGTGATGCCCTTAGCATATTGGGCACCGCTGCAGCGACTGCGGTCGGCGACTATATAGGCACGCAGGGTGACAAACAGCCGGTCGTTTTGCCGCTCCTCTTCCAGCAGATTATATTGGCGGATCTCACTGTTGGCGCGGATCTGGAACATGTCGCGGGTGAGGGCGCCGTTGCTGAGGTTTTGGATGCTGGAGACCGAGGCTCCTGCCTGCAACATGGCCTGACGCAGGGCATCTTGGGTGGCCTGTTCGCGGGCAAATTCGGTATCGCCATTGACTATGGGCGCGCTGCCACGTGCTTTGATCCAGTTGGCCTGAACGGGAAGGGCCAGCAGAAGAATGAGCCAAATCCACTTATTCATGGTATCCATCTTGCTAGGTTTTTATCATCATGAGCCATTCAATGCATTTAGCATGCCGCCAAGCTAGTGTGAAATGCGGCTTCAGGAATGGACGGTCAGGCCGATAACCTGTGAAACAAGGATAAAGGGTGGAGAGTCTTATGAACAAAACGGCGTTGTGGCTTTGCCTGTTGCTACCACTTTGTGCCTGCAGTACCCAGACTCAGCCGAAGAGCACTCCCTATGCTGGGCCCAATGGTTCGGGAGTTGAACTCAATCGCTTGGTCTCCGAGTTAGCGGATCGCCTGTTCCAGACCAAGCTTAGCGGCGGCTCGATACTGAACCCGATCGCTGTGGCCTCATTCGTCAATCTCAACACCCTGGAAAATACCAATTGGTTGGGGCAACAGATGGCCGAAGACATGATCCATGAGTTGCATAGACGCGGTGAGGTGGTGCTGGATTACAAGGTGACTGGCAGCATCAAGGTAACCCCGGAAGGGGATTTTATCTTTAGCCGGGATTGGACTGAGCTCGCCAAACGCGTGCCGGTGTCGCGTATCCTGACCGGCACCCTGTCGCGCAACGATCAGGGCGTCGTGGTCAATGCCCGTATCGTCAGTCTGAAAACACATATGGTAGAAGCCACGGCTCAGGGCTTCATTCCAAGCGATATGCTCAAGGGCGGGCTGGAGCCAGGCAGTACGGGGCGTACTGTGACTGTCACCAAGGGGATGATAGTGCGGGGTGAGTACCCCTATGGCCAGTACAGCCCATCCGTTACGTTAACCCATTGAGGCATTCATCATGTGGCAGCGATTGTTGATCGGTAGTATGGCGTTGTGGCTGGTGGCTTGCTCTAGCAATGGGGTCACTCGCTATCAGGTGGAGGAGCCGGATCGTTTTCCGGTTCTGCATGCGGTTGGTTACGCCATAGTCGATGTGCAGCCTGGTCCAAGCCGGGCGGAGAAGATGCTGCAAGCCCTGCGTGCGTCCAAACTCGATGCCTATCGGGAGCTGACTGAGCAGGTGTATGGCCAGTCACTACAAGGCTCCACCACCTTGCGGGATGCGGTGCAGACCAATAACCAGTTGCAGGCCTCAGTAGAGGGGATGGTGCGTGGTGCTCGGGTGCTCAAGAGCTACCCGGTAGATAACATGTATGCCACCGAGCTGGAACTCGATACCCGGGTACTCTACGATCTCTATAAACTGCAGAACGCCTATTAATCTGGTAGTGCCGTGCTCTTCGGTGCGGCGTATTTCCCTTCTTTTACCAAAACCTTCATCTCTTCCGAGCATTGCCTGCGCGAGATATTTCTTCGGGAAACAGAAGAGGGTTATGGCTTAGATAACCTGCGTGTGGAGAGGCGGCAGGGCGGTTAAAACAAAAAAGCCTGATGGGTGTCAGGCTTTGATCCCTATGGTGGAACTGGTGGGACGAGTGTGCCCCTTGCTGTCATAGGTGATGTTGTTCTTGTCTCGGATCTGGGTCAGCATGTTGGCCAGACGGCGATTTGAGTTGAGAGTCAGCTCAATGAGGCGGCCATTTACATCGTTCTTTTCCTGACAATGGGTCAGGGTTTCACGCAGTTGCTGCTGCTGGCTGAGCAGAGAGGTGTTGAGTTCTGCCACATCAGGGTGAGCTGATATGCTACTGTCCAGGGCTTGGATCTGTTCGAGCAACTGTTGTTTCTGCTCGGCAACTTCGGCCAATGGAATAGCATGACGCTGCTTGAGCAAGTCCAGCTCTTGCTCAAGCAGCGTCATCATGGTGTCAAGATTCTGTTGCTGTTGCTTCAGTAGCTCTATCAGCGGCATCATTTATTCAACTTATCCAATTCGGCTTCCATATCCAGCATCTTTTTGGCTACGCGCTGGCTGTCGACTGTGTAGTCGCCTTTCTCAATTGCGGCCTTCAGATGTTCCACCTTGGTTTGATTGGTGGTGGTGGAGGAGCCAATCTTCTGTTGCATCTTAGTCAGCAGCTGAGCCTGGTCGGTCAGCAGCACAGCATCCTGACGCACCACACCCTTGCTGGCATTATTCACCGCTTCTTGGGTGGCGCTGTTGTTGGCTGCGACATTGCCGCTGGTCTGCGCCGGGGCTGATTTACTGCCGGTAACTTTACCACTGGCATTGTTCAGCATGTTGTTCAGGTTGTTGATGGCCATGATGAGCTACCTTGGTTGCCGAATTCTCTTCATGCCTTGGTATCGGCAGAGTAGAGGTTAACTTTAGAAAATATTTTGCAGTTTCTCACATCTCGACCTTTACCACGCCCACTGCCACGACTTGGGCTGATATGACCTTGTGGGAGCGTAAGTTTTCAACCCGCAACTGCTCACCATAACTGGCATCCTGTAGCGCCTTACCGGCGGTACGAATGGATATGCCACCTGTCTCGGCGACAATTTCTACCGTGTCATCTTTGCATACTACACAGATTTGGTTGCTACGCACAGGTTGGCCAGGACGCAAATCTCGCTTGCTGCGAGTGCCGATAAGTTTCTCTATGTTATCAAAGCTGTCACCTCGCATCAGCACCTCCTCCATGAACTCCACTTTCAGATTTTCGGCCGAAAGGGTCGTGGATTTAGCCACGGCTTGGCTCACAGTGACAAAGGGGCGCAAGATCTTGACTCGTACCGGTACGAAAATCTCCCAGCGTGGGTCACTATCACAACTTAATTTCACCGCGGTATTTCGTTTGATCTCACCATTACCAGCTACACTAGCTGTAATATGCTCAGGGCAGGCATGAAGTTGTCGGCGCGAGTCTATCTGACTGGCGTTGACTTCAACTTGGCTTGTGGGGTCGATAATCAACTGACTGTAGACAAATTGTTCGGCCTGATCTTGTAGCTGCTGCAAGAGATCGTCAGCCGCCCAGGTCGAAAAGGTGATGCAGAGCCCTGACACGACAAGAGATAACCGACTAATCGTTTTCAAGTGCTTGCCGATAAAGCAGAATAACGACATATAGAAATATACTATCCTTGAATAAGACGACCGAGACGGCCCCGGTCTAAGGTTAATAGCCTAACGCTACCACTTCACTTTGCCGAATATGCAGGTTTGGTGCCAACGGCCTTACAATGGAGATAACTATGGCGAGTATCCTGGACTCAGTGAATCAGCTTACTCAATTGGTAGGGCAAAACCGATTGGAGTTACTGCTTTTTCGTTTGAATGGCCGTCAACGCTTTGGCATTAACGTCTTCAAGGTGCGTGAAGTGCTACAGTGTCCATCGCTGACAGTCATGCCTAAACTTCACCCCTATGTGCGTGGTGTGGCTCATATCCGCGGTCATACCATATCAGTCATTGACTTGAGTATGGCCACGGGTGGCCGCCCTATCGGTGATCTCTCCAAATGTTTCATCATCATTGCTGAGTACAACCGTTCGGTGCAGGGCTTTTTGGTCAGCAATGTTGAGCGTATCATCAACATGAACTGGGAATCCATTTTGCCTCCCCCCAAGGGTGCGGGTCGTTATAACTACATGACGGCGGTTACAGAAGTGGACGGTGAGCTGGTGGAGATCCTTGATGTGGAGAAGATCCTCGACGAGATCTCGCCCATCAATACCGAGGTGAGTAAGGCTTTGGTGGAGGAGAGTAGTCGCAGGGATCCTCATAGTCGTCCGGTTTTGGTGGCAGACGATTCCTCTGTGGCCCGTAAGCAGGTTGAACGCGCGCTCAATGCCATTGGCGTGAGTTGCATCTTGGCTAAAGATGGCAAAGACGCCTTGGATATGTTGAATGACATGGCCAAGAAAGGACCTATCGCAGAGCAAATCGCCTTGGTGATCTCCGATATTGAAATGCCAGAAATGGATGGTTACACCTTGACTGCCGAGATTAGAAATAATCCTGCGCTCAAAGGATTGCACATTATTTTGCATACCTCCTTGAGTGGTGTATTCAACCAGGCCATGGTGCAGAAGGTTGGAGCGAACAACTTTATTGCCAAGTTTCATCCAGATGAATTGGCGAAGGCCGTTCAGGATGCCATGTAACTTACTAGATGCAGAAATTAAATGAAGACACTGTCCGAAGACTTGTATAAACAGTTCAGTGCCTTTTTGGAGGTCCAAAGCGGGATTGTTTTGGGCGCCAATAAGCAATATCTGGTCAAGAGCCGTCTTGCTCCCTTGCTGGGGCAATACGGTTCTGACTCCCTTTCTGATCTCATCAAACGCGCCATGGATCCCAAGGAGCGGGATCTAAAGATGGCAGTCGTGGATGCGATGACCACTAATGAAACCCTCTGGTTTCGCGACATCTATCCGTTTCAGTTGCTGACGGACAAAATTTTCCCCGAACTGGGCAAGAATGGCCGTCCACTGAAGATTTGGTCTGCCGCCAGTTCCTCTGGGCAAGAGCCCTATTCCATTGCCATGACGGCCTTGGAGCACCAATTCAAGAAACCGGGGACCCTGTCAGGGGGAGTGCAGATCACGGCCACTGATATCTCACCTTCTATGCTTAACCAATGCAAAGAGGGGGTATACGACAGCCTAGCCCTGGCCCGAGGCCTGTCGGCGGAGCGTAAGCGTCAATTTTTCGAGCCCTTTGGTGAAACCAAAATGCGCGTCAACGACAGAGTCAAAAAATTGGTGGCCTTTCGCCCCTTTAACCTTCTGGATAGTTACAGCTTGTTAGGCAAGTTTGACATTATCTTCTGTCGCAACGTACTCATCTACTTTGCACCGGAAGTGAAGTCGAAGATCCTCAACCAGTTTGCTGGCAGCCTTAATCCTGGTGGCTACTTGATGCTGGGGGCCTCGGAGTCCCTGACCGGCTTGACCGATCGCTTCGAGATGGTTCGCTGTAATCCAGGCATAGTCTACAAAGTCAAATAACCCGCCTCAATTCATGGCATACCTCTTGCACAATAAATTTGACAGGAGGTGCGCCATGGCCATTTCATTTGATAAAGCATTCGGGATCCATCAGTACACCCTCGGGGCTCGCGCTCAGCGCGCCGAGGTGTTGTCGAACAACATCGCGAATGAAGATACACCGGGATATAAGGCTCAAGATCTCGATTTTTCTGCGGCGTTGCAACAAGCCCAGTCTGGTCAAAGTTTTGGTCTCTCTTTGACCAATGAGCACCATATTCGCAGTGAAGTGAGCTCATCTGGCGCACTGAAATATCGCGTTCCAAATCAAGCAGATACTGGTGACGGTAACACAGTGGATATTCAGCAAGAACGCAGCAACTTCTTGGAAAATGGCCTGCAGTATCAGGCATCACTGGAGTTTCTCAATGGCCGTATCGCCGGGCTGTTGAAGGCGATCAAGGGAGACCAAGCATGAGTCTGTTTCGGATTTTTGACATAGCTGGCTCGGCCATGAGTGCGCAATCCGTGCGCTTGAATACCACTGCCAGTAATTTGGCGAATGCCGATAGTGTCAGCTCCAGTGCGGATACGACTTACCGTGCCAGGCGGCCGGTTTTTGCCGCAACGCTGGATGATGCTATGGGTGGCGAGCAATCTGCCGGTGTTCAGGTGAAGGGGATAGTCGAAAGCGATGCGCCCCTGCTGCGTGAGTTCAACCCGACCCATCCGCTGGCCGATAAAGATGGTTTCATCTATCGGCCCAATGTGAATCAGGTGGAGGAGATGGCCGACATGATGAGTGCCAGCCGCTCCTACCAGACCAATGTGCAGGTAGCCGATTCGGCCAAGCAGATGTTGCTGCAAACCCTGCGACTGGGTAAAGGCTAAGGAGGCGTCTCGTGTCTATCTATAGCAATCTAGGGCTGACCACTAATGAAGCTGCGACTGCCGCAGCCAGCAAGAGTGCGTCGGCGAAAAATAGTGGCACTCTGAGTCAGAGCGATTTTCTGTCGTTGTTGACTACTCAGTTAGCCTACCAGGATCCAACCAAGCCGGCGGATAACGCCGAGATGGTTTCCCAGATGGCGCAGATTTCGACTGTGGATGGCATCGCCTCCCTGAACAAGTCGGTGACCAGCCTGAGTAGTTCGGTTACCTCCAGTCAGGCGCTGATAGCCTCGAGTCTGGTGGGGCAGAAGGTGCTGCTGCCCTCTAACGCGGGCTACCTGGCCAAGGATGGCGTCATGGATGGTGTGTTGGCTACCGGTTCCGGCGCTTCGGATCTGAAGGTGAGTATTACCAACGCCAGTGGTGAGGTGGTGCATCAGTATGCCGTCTCAGGTTCCCAGAGCGGGAATGTCCCCTTCAGTTGGGATGGTAAAGATGACAAGGGCAATGTCGCTCCGGAAGGTAAGTACACGGTCCAGGTTAATGGCCTAGTCAATGGCAAGAGCCAGGAGTTGTCGGCTCTGGTCTACGGCAAGGTCAACAGTGTGACACTGGGGTCATCCAGTACTTCGACCAGTTTGAATCTCAGTGGACTAGGCTCCATTGAGTTGAGCAAAGTTTTGGAAGTATCCAAATAAGTTATAGGCGAATCGCGAAGGAGCCATTATGTCATTCAATATTGCACTGAGTGGGCTGAATGCCGCACAGAAAAACCTGGATGTGACAGCAAATAACATTGCTAACGTGAATACCACCGGTTTTAAAGGCTCCCGAGCAGAATTTGCCGATGTCTACTCGAGTTCTGTCTTCGCCAATGCCCGAACCCAAGTGGGGAATGGCGTGGCCACGGCGGCGGTGACCCAGCAGTTTCATCAAGGCGCGCTGCAGAACACCAATAACGCCTTGGACTTGGCCATCAAGGGCGACGGCTTTTTTGTCACCTCGGGTAGTGTGGGTAGTCTGGATCGTTCCTACACTCGGGCCGGGGCTTTCCAGGTTAATGATGCCGGTTTTGTGACCACGGCGCAGGGTAACTACCTGCAGGTCTATCAGGTGAACTCCGATGGCACCCCCAAGGCGGTGAGCCTGGATTCGACGCAACCCTTGCAGATCCCGGCGGTGGCGGGTAAACCGCAGATGACTTCTCAGATCAATGCCAGCCTGAATTTGCCGGCCAATGGCAAGACAGTGGACCCAGCCAAGTTTGATCCAACCGAGTCTGATACCTATACCTCCTCTACCTCTGTGGTGATCTATGACTCGTTGGGCCAGTCCCATACGGTCAGCCAATACTTCCTGAAGGACTCCACTGCGGCTAATCCCAATACCTGGCGCCAGCTTACCTACGTGGATGATATGCCGGTTGATATTGCTGGTGGCTATGCGGCGACGCCCCCCCTGACCACGGCCTCCATGCCGCTGGGTGCCACCTTGGTGTTTGATTCCCAAGGGGTACTGGATACTACAGTGGCCACTAATCCGGCGCCTAATCCCCTGCGTACCGAGACATTGGGGGCTGCGGGTGTTATCACCAATGGGGCGGATGGCACCCAGGTGTTTGACATGAAATATGACAGTATCACTCAGTATGCCTCGCCGTTTGAAGTCAACAGTCTGGCCCAGGATGGCTCCACCGTCGGACAATTGACGAAGGTGAATATCGGTTCCGATGGTGTGGTCAGCGCCGCTTATAGCAACGGTTCGACGGTTAATCTGGGCATGGTGGCTATGGCCAAATTCTCCAACCCTCAGGGGCTTACCCAGATCGGTGATACCGCGTGGAAGGCCTCCCTAGATTCAGGTGAGGCTGTTCCCTCAGTGGCTGGGGTGGGTACGGTTGGTAGTGTGCAGTCTTCGGCTCTGGAGGCCTCAAACACCAACCTCTCTTCCGAGTTAGTGGATCTCATCACTGCGCAGCGTAACTATCAGGCCAACTCACGGGCGCTGGAAGTGAACAGCACACTGCAGCAGACCATACTGCAGATCCGTTAATTAGTGGTTCCCTCCGGGCGGCAAACATTGCCGCCCTTTTTTTAAGTTTCGTTTCTGTTTTCTCCTCTGTCTATTTCCTTTCTAATCCTTGGCACCATAGTTGCAAGCTTGATGATTAAGTCACCCTTTTGACTGGAGCGAGCCATGGATCATCTGCTGTACATCGCCATGTCGGGCGCCAAGGAAAATATGAATAGCCTGGCGATCCGCGGTAATAACTTAGCCAATGCCAACACGGTTGGCTTCAAGGCCGACCTGGAGCAGGCGCGGGCCATGCAGGTGTACGGCGATGGTTTACCCTCCCGGGTGTTTGCCATGACGGAGAGTCCAGGCCAACGAATGGAGCAGGGTGGTTTGATGACCACGGGTCGGGATCTGGACGTGGCGGTGCAGGGGGACGGTATGTTGGCGGTCAAGGATGCCAATGGTCAGGAGGCGTTTACCCGTATGGGGAGCCTGCGCGTCTCGGCATTGGGGGTGCTGGAAACCAGCACGGGTCTCAGTGTCGTGGATGATGCGGGACAGCCCATCATTTTGCCGCTGCCCATGGAAAAGATTGAAATCAACCAGGATGGCACTGTGGTCGGGCGGCCTGAAGGCGCGGCACCGGACACGATAGAGGAGTTTCAGCGGATCAAGTTGGTCAAGCCAGATCTCAAGGGTGTGACCAAGGGGCAGGATGGCCTGTTCCGTCGGCTAGATGGTAAATCAGAGCTGGCGGCCGCCGATGTCACCGTGATGAGTGGGGCACTTGAGTCCAGCAATGTGAACGTAGTGGATGAGATGACCAACCTTATTCGTCTGCAGCGCCAGTTTGAAACCCAGGTCAAGATGATGCAGACCGCCGAAAAGAATGATGAAGCACAGAATCAGCTATTACGGCTGAGCTGAGTCCAGTAGGAGGACGCTATGATTCCCGCATTGTGGATTAGTAAGACAGGACTGGATGCCCAGCAAACCAATATTTCTGTGGCTTCAAACAACTTGGCCAACGCCTCGACGGTAGGTTTCAAGAAAGGGCGGGCGATTTTTGAAGATTTGCTCTATCAGAATATCAACCAGCCCGGCGGTCGCTCCTCGGCTGATACCACGCTGCCCTCCGGCTTGATGCTGGGGGCGGGAACCAAGGTGGTGGCCACACAGAAGAACTTTACCCAGGGCAACGTGCAGACCACGGACAACTCGCTGGATGTGATGATCCAGGGGCGGGGTTTCTTCGAAGTACAGATGCCGGACGGCACGACCACCTATAGCCGTAATGGCCAATTTTCGCTGAACTCGGAGGGGACCCTGGTCACCTCCGGCATGGGCTATCCCATCCAACCCGAGATCCAGATACCGCAAAACGCCGAGAGCGTGACCGTGGGGGGGGATGGCCAGGTTTCGGTGAAGTTGAAGGATCAAGCCGAATCTCAGGTGGTCGGCCAATTGACGCTGACTGACTTTGTTAACCCGTCCGGTTTGCAGCCCATAGGTGAAAACCTTTATGCCGAGACCCAATCCAGCGGTGCGCCACTGCAAGGGGTTGCGGGAGCTGATGGGTTGGGCGTGATCAAACAGGGCATGCTGGAAACCTCCAACGTCAATGTAACGGAAGAGCTAGTCAATCTGATCCAGGCCCAACGGGTTTATGAGATGAACTCGAAGGTGTTGAGTACGGTCGATCAGATGATGTCGTTCCTGACACAGCGTAGCTGAGTCAGGTTGGTTAGGAGGTGGTTATGGTTAGTCGTGTCTGTTTGTTGTTGTTGCCCTTGCTGGTCGTGGGTTGTACCTCTCTGCCCAATGGTCCCAAGCCTAATGATCCCGATTTTGCGCCAACCATGCCGGAAGAGGATATGGTCAACGTGGAGCCGACAGGCTCGATCTTCAATCAGGGACAGGTCAACAGCATCTATTCGGATATCAAGGCGCACCGGGTGGGGGACATCATCACGGTACAACTTGCTGAATCGACTACTGCCAAAAAAAATGCCAACTCGCAACAGGGTAAAGACTCCAGTCTCGGGATGGATGCGTTGAAGCTGGGCGGCGATACCGTCACGCTCAATGGTTACAATACCAGCGCCAGCATGGGGGCCACGAACAGCTTCAAAGGGCAATCCAAGGCGGATCAGAGTAATAGCCTGCAAGGCAATATCTCGGTCAGCGTCGTCAAAGTTTTGGCGAATGGCAACCTGATGGTGCGCGGTGAAAAGTGGTTGATGTTGAACAACGGCAACGAATATGTCCGCATTACCGGCATAGTGCGTTCCGAAGACGTAAATGCGGACAATACAGTGATCTCCCAGCGGGTGGCCAATGCCCGGATCCAGTATGGCGGCTCGGGTGACTTCGCTAATTCGCAAGAACGTGGCTGGTTGGCACAGTTTTTCAATGGTCCATGGAGTCCCTTCTAGGAGATGGTCATGAAACAGTCGATTCGGATAGTATGGGCTTCACTGCTGCTGACGCTTTGCCTACCAACCCAGGCCGCGCGCATCAAAGATTTGGCCAAGGTACAAGGGGTGCGTAGCAACCAATTGATGGGCTATGGTCTGGTGGTGGGCCTACCGGGAACCGGTGAGAAGAACAACGCCTTCTCCGAACAGACCTTCCGCACCATGCTCAACAACTTCGGCATCAAGGTGCCGGATAACCTCAAGCCCAAGATTAAGGATGTGGCCCCGGTAGCGGTTCATGCCGAGCTGCCAGCCTTCTCCAAGCCGGGTCAAACCATTGACGTAACCGTTTCCGCCATTGGTGAGGCCAAGAGCCTGCGCGGCGGTACTCTGCTGCAAACCTTCCTCAAGGGGGTGGATGGCCGGGTCTACGCTATTGCTCAGGGCTCTTTGGTGGTGGGTGGGCTAGGGGCCGAGGGTGCTGATGGCTCTAAGGTGGTGGTGAATACCCCTACCGTGGGCCGGGTACCCAATGGCGCCATGGTCGAGCGCGAAGTGGCCACCTCGTTTGCCAATGGCGATACCATCACCTTCAACCTCAATCGTTCCGACTTCACCACGGCTAAACGCATGGTTGATGTGATCAATGGCTTGGTGGGCCCCGATACTGCCCAAGCCCTGGATGCGACCTCGGTCCAGGTCTATGCGCCCCGGGAGCCCTCACAACGGGTCTCCTATCTGGCGACGCTGGAGAATTTGGAAGTGGATCCGGCTGATGAAGCGGCCAAAATCATAGTTAACTCCCGGACGGGTACTATCGTCATTGGTAGTCAGGTCAAACTCAAGCCTGCCGCTATTACCCATGGTGGTTTGACGGTGACCATCTCCGAGAATCCCCAGGTCTCCCAGCCCAATGCCTTCTCTAATGGTGAGACAACCGTGACGCCGAACTCGACTATTAATGTGCAACAGGCTGATAGCCGCATGTTTAAGCTGGATACCGGCAATTCGCTGGATGATTTGGTACGGGCGGTGAATCAGGTTGGGGTCGCGCCTGGTGATTTGATGGCCATTCTGGAGGCCCTGCAGCAGGCAGGTGCGATTCAGGGTGAGTTGGTGATCCTTTAAGGTCGAGGTGGCTATGGACAAGTTAACCACAGACGTTGGCCTGGTGCAGGATGTGCGTGGACTGGATCAGTTGCGCAAACTCAGCACCAAGGATGCGGGCAGCCAGAAACAGGCACTGGAAGCCGCTGCTCGGCAGTTTGAGTCTATCTTTAATCAGATGTGGGTGAGCAGCATGCGCGAGGCCAACGAGAGCATAGCGCCTGATAGCCCATTGCGCAGTCGTTACAGCACCATGTTTGAAGGCATGCTCGATGAGCAGCGCACCTCGACCATGAAGGGCGCCGGTGGCCAGAGCAGTCTGGCGGCGCTTATCGTCAAGCAACTCTCTCCTGAACAGCACAGCCAGGCCCAAGAGGCAAACCGCACCTTGAAAATGCCCGACGAACGGCTACCGGTGATGCGGCGTTTCGCGCGCTGGGAGGGTAATGCTGATGATAAGGCTGAAGCTGGCGCAAATATTGCTAACTTAAATCAGTTAAATCGGGTCAATGGCACATCCGCTGGCAATGATGGCAGTGCCAATAGCGGGGTGGCAGCCGCAGAGCGCTTCGTGGCGCGTCTGGACAAGATGCAGCGCAATTTCACCCGGCCAGTAGGCTCGGCGGCGGCAACAGGTTCGGGCCAATTCTCCTCCCCCGAGGAGTTTGTGCGGCAACTGTTGCCAGCGGCCAAACAGGTGGCCAAGCGCATAGGGTTGTCGCCTGTCGCTCTGCTGGCCCAGGCGGCCCTGGAGACAGGCTGGGGGCGCAACATGATGAGCAACGGTGATGGTTCAGCAGGTAAAAACTTGTTTGGCATCAAGGCCGGTAGTCGTTGGCAGGGTGGCAGCACCCTAGCCAACAGCCTGGAATATGAGGGCGGGCAACCCGTGATGCGCAAGTCAGCTTTTCGCAGCTATAGCTCCTTTGTGCAGAGCATGGAGGATTATGTGCAACTGATTGGTAACAATGATCGCTACAGTAAGGCCAAGGCTGTGGCCCATGACCCAGACGCCTATTTTGATGCCTTGCAGCAGGCTGGGTATGCCACCGACCCCCACTATGCCAACAAGCTCAAGCAGGTGATCCGCAGCGATGCTTTCAACAGTGTGTGGCAAGCGGCAGAACTGTAAAACTGCCATTAGATAAGGAGTGGATATGTCATCAGATCTTCTGTCAATCGGCAGCTCAGGCGTGCTGGCCCAGCAGAAGCTGCTGTGGACCACGAGTAATAATATCTCCAATATTAATACTCAAGGCTACACTCGGCAGTCCACCACCCTCTACACCAATACTACTGGGTTAGGGGTTGGCATGAGCCAGACCAACCGCCTGCTGGATCTCTATGCTCAGAACGAGGTACGGCGTGACACCTCGGATTTTAAATATTACCAGAGTGCCTACAACCAGTTGGCCACCACGGATCAGCTGCTCAGCGATGATGCCAACAGTATTTCCACGGCCCTGAACAATTATTTCAAGGCCTTTCAATCAGCCAATGAGAGCCCGAATACCGACGCTAGCCGCGAGAGTCTGATGAGTCAGATTAAGGGGGTTTCCAACCGCTTCCAAACCATCTCCGGCTCGCTGAATAAGCAATATACCACCATCAATAACAAGGTGGAGGGCGAGGTCAAGAGCATCAATGACTTGCTCTCGGGGGTGAATGATTTGAACCAGCAGATCGCCAAGTCTGGTGGTAACACAGATGGCACTGAGCTTAATTTGGTGGATCAACGAGATGAGCTGATCAGCCAACTCTCGGAGAAGATGGATATTCGCACCGTAGCCCAGAGCAACGGCACTATGCTGGTCAATTTGAGCTCTGGTCAATCTTTGGTATTGGCCGGTGGCGCGGCTAGTCTCTCGGTGACCCAAGGCAACCCGGATGTTACGCAGACGGGTTTGCAGTTGACGATTGGTACCAGCAAGGCATCGCTTGATACCGCGGTCGGTGGCGCCTTGGGCGGTTTGTATGAGGCTCGTGACGGGTTACAACCGGTACAGCGTGAGGTGGGCCAGTTAGCCGTGGCGCTGAGTGATGCCATGAACAGCCAGAATAAGCTGGGGATGACGCTCAACAATCAATTAGGTTCCGATCTCTTTACCTTGCCGACCTCCAAGGGGTTGCCCGATGCCAACAACACAGGCTCGGGTGCCATCAGTGTGGCGTTTATGGCGGGCAAGGGGAGTGACGTGACGCCCAATGACTTTGAGGTCAAATTCACCAGCGGCACCGGCTTTGAGGTCTACATGCTGGATGGGGATACCAAGTCGTTGGTTACATCGGGCTCTACACCGCCCAGTCTGTTCCAGATGCCCGATTACGGTATTGAATTCACTGTGAGCGGGGCGCCGGCAACAGGGGATTCTCTGTTGCTGCAACCGACCAAGGACGCAGCCAGCAATATCTCAGTGGCCATCTCCCGTGGTGAGGACATAGCGCTTGCGGCCTCCGTCAAAACATCGGCAGTGGCCACTAACTATGGTACGGCCAAGATCTCGCTGGCCGGGGTGTATAACACGGGGGCTGGTTCCAATTTCACCAGCAATAGCTTGCAAGCTGCCGCGCCCCACACGGTAAAGCTGGACAGTGCAGGTAATTATGAGGTGTATGACGGTGGTGCTCCCGCCACCTTGCTAGGGGTGGCTCCAGCGGCCAGTAAGGGGCAAAACCTGTTCGCTAATATGGAATTACCATTGGGTGGCCCCAAAAGTTACGCTGATGTCAAAGTATTACCGGGTTTTGATGTGAATGTCAGCGGCATCGCTAAGGCTAATGATCAATTCAGCATTGGTTTCAACACCAATGGATTTTCCGATAATTATAATGGCCTGGCTTTGGCTACCTTGCAGACTCAGGATATGGTGCGCAAAGGCAACAGCACGGCTGCCGATAACAAAATGACCTTCAACGAGGGTTTTTCTGCCACAGTTTCGAGTCTGGGATCGAGCGTAAGCAGTCTGAAGACTAATTCAGATGCGGCCGAGGCCAAGCAGACTCAAAGCCTGGATCGCTTCAACAGCGAGGCTGGGGTCAATATGGATGAAGAGGCGGCCAATCTGGTGCGATTTCAGCAAGCCTATGCGGCTTCAGCCCAGATCATCACGACTGCCAAAACGGTATTTGACACTCTGCTGAGTGCGGTGAGGTAATAACAGATGCGTATCACGACCAATATGATGTTTGATCGCAATCTCAGCAATATGGGCAAGAGCACCACGCGCCTGGATCGTGCATCCGAGCAGATGTACACAGGGGAGAAATTCAAAGTTGCCAGTGAAGATCCAGCCGGTATGGCCCAGAAGTTGGGTTTGACCAGCGAGATTGAGCTATTTAAGCAGTACAGTACCAATGGCGGGCTATTGCAGGGGAGTTTGAGCCTGGAAGAGACGGTGTTGGATTCATTGAATAGCACCATGACTAGTGTCTATACCAAGGTACAACAGTCAATGAATGGTGCACAGGATGCGACGGATAAGGAGGCTATTGCCACTGAGCTGGAAGAGCTGCAGAAGCATATGTTTGATCTGATGAACAACAAAAATGCCTCCGGAGAGTATATTTTCGGTGGCAATCAGAGTCAGACCCAGCCCTTTATCAAAGACAGCAGTGGCATCTATCAGTTCCAGGGGGATACAGGGCAGCGTTTTGTCCAAGTCTCGCCCTCGGTGCGTATTGCCTCCAACGACTCAGGGCTAGAGCTGTTTCAGGCTGTACCTACGCGACGGACCGCCACCGCGAATACGGCCAATATCACAGCGGCGGTGGCAGATCAGGGGCAATTTGATAGCTTCTACCGTACCCGCTATGATCCGGGCACCCCAGCTAACAACACCTATACCGTCAATACCTTGGCAGGCGTTCCGCCTCAATATGAAATCCGGGATACCAGCGGTACGCTGATGCAGTCGGGAAATTATACCCAAGGTGGGGCCATTGGTTTTAATGGCCTGGAGTTGAAGGTGAATGTGGTGGCGCCTGGTGCCGCGCAGACCTTCGATCTCACTCCGCCGAAGAATGACAATATCCTCAATACCATGAGTGACATGATTGCCGCATTGCGCGATCCAACCTTAACACCGGAGCAATTCAAGAGTGCGGTGGCGGACACCGAGGTGCATATCAACAAGGCGCGCGATACGGTTAACGTGGCTACCGGGCATATAGGTGGGCGCATGAATAACCTGGATGATGTGTTGAACTCTAACGAGGGGTTGAACGTACTGAATCAAGAGTCGCGGGCCAATGTATCCGAGATCGATTTGTATGAAGCCATATCGAATGTGACTAAAGAAAACTCGGCGTTAAGTATTGCCCAGCAGGCATATACTATGGTCAATAAAACTACATTGTTTAGCTATTTATAATATATCCCCGCCTTTTCACCTGACAGCTTAGATTATTTTTTTATCTGGGTGGTTTAATTCCGCCCAGAGCCTGTTCTGCTGTCGTTAATAGGTGTCGCCTATGCTTGCTTGAACGTTTTCACTCCCTGCTTCCCCCATCGCTTTGTCATTCCACTCCTGCCTTCTGGGCGGCGTTTTCAAAAAATCAACTCATAACGCATTGATTTTAATGGTGAATGCTTCAGTGACTGTCTTTTGGTGTTTTTATTAAAAAAACACTAAAGCTTTGCGGTAGGGTGACGATAACTAATATGTAACGGTTATCTCAAAGCAGCGAAGCGAAAAAAATTGCTAAAGTTCTTCGAGAGGCAGCCGATAAATAAAGTAAGCATGGCGAAGATAAAAATAATAAGCCAGCACAGTTAACACTTTAGAATCGCTTAGGAGAAAACATCATGGCTATGTACGTCAACACCAACGTTTCATCACTGAATGCCCAGCGTAACCTGAGTAACACAGGTAAGGCAATGGACACCTCTTACACCCGTCTGGCTTCTGGTCTGCGCATCAACAGCGCTAAAGACGATGCCGCTGGTCTGCAGATTTCCAACCGTCTGACCTCTCAGATCAACGGCCTGGATCAGGGTAACCGTAACGCCAACGATGGTATCTCCTTGGCTCAAACCGCCGAAGGTTCCATGGATGAAGTGACCGGCATGTTGCAGCGTATGCGTACTCTGTCACAACAAGCTGCCAACGGTTCCAACAATACCGAAGATCGCTTGGCCCTGCAGCAAGAGTATGCCCAGCTTGGCACTGAAATTAACCGGATCTCCACAGATACTACTTTTGGTGGCCAGAAGCTGCTGGATGGTACTTACCGAGGGGAGTTTCAAGTGGGGGCGGATGCCGCTCAAACTATCTCCTTCACCATGACCACCTTTGAGTTTACTGTGAGTGGTATCGCAGCCGCCAACAGTATCTCTTACTCCGTCTCTGCTGATAGCTTGGGTGACTTCAAAGTTTCCTCTACTGTCGGTGGTGCCCTGGCATTCAGTTCCATCAGCGATATCTCAGGTTCTACTGCCAGCAATGCCGAATTGGCGATGGCAAACCTGGATCTGATGCTCAAGAAGGTGGATGGTAAGCGTGCCGAGCTGGGCGCGGTGCAAAACCGGATGGAATCGACTATTCGTAACCAGTCTAACGTCTCTGAAAACGTCAGTGCCGCCCGTTCCCGGATCCGTGATGCGGACTTCGCTACCGAAACGGCCAATATGACCAAGAACAACATCCTGCAACAGGCAGCCTCCACCATACTGTCTCAGGCCAACCAAAGACCGCAGGCGGCGCTCTCTCTGCTGCAAGGTTAAGATAGCAAGCAATAAAAACAGGGCGGTGGTTCAGGCCGCCCTGTGGGAAGAGTGATCGGAGGGGTGTTCGGACGCGGTCTCTGATCAATCGGGAAAACACTGTTTTAGTTCTACCCTGGCAAGGTTACGCGGATCGGTTCATCTGCTTCCCCTGTCAGGTTCATCTCCTGAGCATCTGCTCATTGGCCAGCCATGCTGGCCTTTTTTTTTGTGTGTCGAAAACTCGACAGCAATAAATTATTAGCATAAGCCGTGCCAACGTCTGAGGTTCATCTCTGCTGCTTACTTATAGTGTTAAGTATATCTGTGATCCGCTGGCCTGGGGTGAGGGTCGGCAACTTTTGCCGCTTAATTGCAAAAGTGGCAAAAAATGTCCTAAAGCTTTCCTAATCCTTGCCGTTAACTAAAGTGAAGCAAAATGAGGGGTGTTCGGAAATCCAACTTTTGCGGTGCTGCGGGTCGTGCGTCCGGTTCAAACGCAAGACCCGCCTCGGAGTAAGCGGATCGGTTCAATCTGCTTGTTCTGAACGGTGGGACTCATCATGGCTAGTTAGCAGACGAGACCCGCAGTTTCTGATTTATCGGGAGAATTATCATGGCTATGTTTATCAACACCAACGTTTCATCGCTCAACGCCCAACGCAACTTGACCAATACTGGCAAGGCGATGGATACCTCCTACACCCGTCTGGCATCTGGTCTGCGTATTAACAGCGCCAAGGATGACGCCGCTGGCTTGCAGATCTCCAACCGCTTGACTTCTCAGGTCAACGGCCTGGATCAGGGTAACCGTAACGCCAACGATGGTATCTCTGTGGCGCAAACTGCCGAAGGCTCCATGGATGAAGTCACCGGTATGCTGCAGCGTATGCGCACCCTGGCACAGCAGTCGTCTAACGGCTCCAATAACACGGATGACCGCTCTGCGCTGCAACAGGAGTATGCCCAGCTCTCTACCGAGATTAACCGTATCTCCACTGATACTACCTTCGGTGGTCAGAAGCTGCTGGATGGTACTTACCGCGGGGAGTTTCAAGTCGGTGCTGATGCCGCGCAAACTATCTCCTTCACCATGACCACATTTGAATTTACCGTCAGTGGTATTGCCGGTGCGGCCAGTATCTCTTACTCCGTCTCTGCCGATACCTTGGGGGATTTCAAAGTTTCCTCTACTGTCGGCGGCGCCCTGGCGTTCAGTACCATCAGTGATATCTCTGGCTCCACGGCCAGTAATGCCGAACTGGCGTTTGCCAACCTGGATCTGATGATCAAGAAAGTAGATGGCAAGCGCGCCGAGTTGGGTGCGGTACAGAACCGTCTGGATTCCACTGTGCGTAACCAGTCTAATGTGGGTGAAAACCTGAGCGCCGCACGCTCTCGGATCCGTGATGCAGACTTCGCCACTGAAACCGCCAACATGACCAAGCAGAATATCCTGCAACAAGCTGCGTCTACCATACTGGCGCAGGCTAACCAACGTCCGCAGGCTGCTCTCTCTCTGTTGGGCTAACTATGGGCTAGGTAAACGAAGGAGGTTATTATGGCAAATGATACGATCAACCTTTCGTCTGCCAGCGCCTCTTCTGTGGTGAAAAGTGAGAAGGGCGGCCATAAGGCCGCTCAACTCCTTTCTGAAACAGCGACAGCGGCCGCATCTACACTAATAGAAACGGCCGGTGTCACATCTGTTCCAGGAGATGGCTCTCGGGTCACTGCCGGAAAGGAAGCGCAAGACACCATAGCCACTGCGGCTAGGCAATCTAATGAGCTGGAGAAGCAGGCGCAAAAATTGCAAGAGCTGAGCCAACTCAAAGGGTGGGCGGTCAGTTTTTCGGTGGATAACGATCTCAACAAGACAGTGATCCGTGTTGTTGATTCTGAAACACAAAAAACGATCCGCCAGATACCGAGTGAAGAGTTGTTAACCATTAGCAAACGGATACAAGAGCTGCGAGATGGCGATGACAGCAAGACGGCCTTAGCCGGTTTACTGTTTGACCGTCAGATATAGCCAGGCTCAATAAGGTAAGGGTAGAGGAGGAGACATGAGTACAATTACTTCTGCAGGTGCAGGCTCTGGCATTGACTTGGAAAGTGTCATTTCCTCTAGCGTGGCCGCACGCAAGGCGCAACTACAGCAACCGATCACTACCAAAAAAGCGCTTACCCAAACTACGCTCTCTGGTGTTGGTCAGCTTAAGTCTGCCATCTCCTCCTTCACCTCTGTGCTGGATAAACTGTCCGAGAAAGGGGCATTTAATAAACGGGCTGTTACCATTACCCAGGATAAAGATGACCCTATTCTGAAGGTTGAAAGCAAGTCGGATGCTTCAAATGGCCAGTACAATATTACTGTCAATAAATTGGCGACGACTAGCCGCCAAGAAGGGATCTTTGATAGTTCCACCACCCAGCTGGCGACAGCAGATGGCCAATTAACATTCAAGGCGGGTGACAAAGAGTTCACTGTCGATGTAAAAGCGGGTGATTCCCTGCAGAATATTCGTAAGCGTATCAACAGTAATGGCGACAATTTTGGGCTTTCAGCCAATATAGTCAACACGGCAGATGGTAAGGCCAAATTGGTGTTGGACTCAGGGGTTTCTGGTGACGGCAAAAACTTGGCTATCACGGCGACGACCAGCGAATTGAAACTCTTCGAGACTGGAGCGGTAGAGAGCAAGATGTCGCAAACTCAGGCCGCAAGTAGTGCCGAGATTAATGTGGATGGTAGCGTACTGAAGAGCGACACCAACACGTTCGACGATTCTGTGCAGGATTTGAAGATTACCGTATTGCGCACATCGGATAAGGATGCGGATGGCAACGCTAAGTCGAATAAAGTGGACATCGCTACCGATAAGACCGCCATCCAGGATTTGGTCAAGAAGTTCATTGACAGTTACAACGCACTTCAGGATAAGAGTACAGCCCTTGGCAAACGTAATTCCATTGTTGCCGGTGAGAGCCAAGATGATGGCGGTGCCTTATCTGGTGATTCGGTAACCCGTACCATCAAAGGCTTGATGATGGGGGCTATCACCGAGAAGTCTACCTTGAGCACCACTTTCTCTAGTATCTTTGAAGTGGGCGTCAAGATGGATAACAAGGGTAAGTTATCCTTGGACAGCGATAAGTTTACCAAGGCGCTGGATAACAACTTCGATCAGGTAGTCGCTCTGTTTGGTGGCGACACAGGCGTTCCAGGTAAACTCTCTACCCAACTGAAGGAGTATACCAAGACGGGTGGTTTATTGGCGCAGCGGGAAGACTCTTTAAATACCGATCTGCGAGGCGTGGCGACCAAGCAAGCAGACGTGAATGCGGCGTTGGTTAAGTATGAGGCCAGTCTGCGGCAGAAATATGGGAATCTGGATGCCTTGCTGGTAAAGATAAATAAGTCGGCATCTTCGTTGAGTGCTTTGACTTCAGCTTAGAAGACATCGGTGGCTCTGGGGGCTGATGGGGGTTAGTAATGTATAACAAGAATATAAAAGCATATAAAGTCAATAACTTACAGGCAGATCTCGCGGTGGCAGATCCCCATCGGGTGATCCAGCTTTTATTGCAGGGCTTACTTGAACGTTTAGCCCAAGCCAAAGGTTATATCGAACGTAGAGAGTATAGAAAAAAGGCTGAGTCCATTTCTTCCATTCTAGCCATTATTAATGGTCTGCAAGATTCACTGGATCTGAGTCAAGGTGAAATACCTGAAAATCTGTTCGCACTGTATGAGTACATGAAGAATCGTGTGATGGATGCCAATATGCAGATGGATAATACGCCACTGGATGAGGTAGCCAACCTGTTGATTACAATCAAATCGGCATGGGATCAAATTCCAGATGCAGAAAAGCAAAAGGCATATGCTGAACGACAAAGAAAAGAGTCGTCAAATGGAAACGCTTGATGTTGTCACGTTGGCTTTGGAACAGCAGACAGATGCCTTGTTAAAGGCCCTTGAGCAGGATGATTTGGGGCTTGCGTTGCGCCTTGCTGATGAGCGTCAGCAGCTCATTGAACGACTCCAACCTTTTTCTCACAATGCAACCTATCGAGTCAGTATAGAGCAACTGGCTGAGAAGATGCTGGCTGTCGATATGACGATGCGGGAGTATGTTGAGCGTCAGAAATCAGAAGTAGAGGTTTTGCTGAAGAGACTCAACTCTGGTAACAAGGCAGTCAAGCTTTATGCGGGTGTTTCAGGGGAATAGATGATGCAGGATGATTTAGATAAGATGCTGGCCGAAGCCGAGCTGCTGGCTGCTAGATTGGCTCTCCAGGCTGAGCAAGAAGAGGCGCTTCGTCAGGTCGTTCCTATTCGTTATCAAGAGAATCTGGCTGCATTTGAAAAATATATGCCAGATGTTGCCAATACGTTTAGAGACTACAAGCCCGTTAGGGCTTTTCGTTTATTCTGCACAGGGAATGGCATACCTAATTTGGAGTGGCTGGATACCTCAACCGCGATTTATGGTGAGGATCCTTATCTAATTTGTTCGCAGCAGATCAAGGAAATATTGGCAGCCAGTGCTTTGACCAGAGTGGATTTTTCGGAAGAGTATAATCCGGTAAACTTTTTTCATCTGGATTACTTGAACGAGATGGTTCGCTGTTTTAAAAAGGCCGATCAGGAGTTACCATTTCTAATGGCTATTCCAGACTCCATTCCCATGATGATGATGTTTGGTATTGGTCTGGGTTATCAGCTGGCTTATCTTTATGAAGCGAAGAGAATTGATAATTTATTTCTATTTGAACCTGATCTGGATCTCTTCTTTGCATCATTACACTGCTTTGATTGGGTGTCATTATTAGACCATCTGGCTAAAGAGAATATGGGGTTGCATATTTTTCTAGGGCAAGATGAAAAAAGCATTATGAGCGATTTGCTGATGGCCATCCATAGGCGTGGTGCCTTTTTGGCAATCAACACGCTGCCTTGCTGGCATTATCCATCACCTGAAATATTTAAACTGATCGATACAGTAAAACGAGAGTTTTCATTAATCTATCGAGGGTGGGGTTTTTTCGAGGATAATATATTCTCCCTTTCTCATTGTATGAGAAATATCGAAACACAAACCCCATTTTTGTTGGCTAATACCAAGGTTAAGAAACAATGGCGGGATGTCCCCATCTTTGTGATTGGTAATGGCCCCTCTCTCGATAGCACTATTGACATCATAAAGCAGCATCAAGATGCTGCTATTATCGTTTCTTGTGGCAGTACTATCTCTGCTCTACATAAGGCAGGCATTCGCCCTGATATTCATGTTGAAACAGAAAGAACTAAATCGGTTCCTGATTTCTTAAGACTGTTGGAAGATGATGACTACTTACGCGATATTCTCTTTTTGAGTAGTGACGTCATTCATCCTGACTGTATGGGTATATTCAAGCGGGCCGGGCTGTGCTTTAAATATGATGAACCCAGCGCCATGTTATTCGCACTCTATTTTCCTGAGACAAGAAGACGAGCACATATAAGTGGCGTTAACCCATTAGTTTCCAATATAGGTTTGTCTATATCCTGTGCGCTAGGGTTTGAAAATATTTATCTATTCGGTATTGATAACGGTTACCGTGATGGAAAGCACCACCATTCCAGTTTTAGTTCTTATTTTGCTGGTGGAGAGAAGGCGGTCGAGCGCCTGACTAAACTTGTGGCTGGAGGGGGGGAGTACCCTGTCGCGGGGAATTTTGGTGATGAGGTGCTAACGACAGGTTTATTTGATTCATCCCGTCGTGTTCTGGGTCATACTCTCACCTATTATCCGGATGTGATTTGTTATAATTGCAGTGATGGGGCCATGATTGAGGGGGCTAAACCCTTACCGGCAGATAAGATCATTATCTCTACTCAGAAAAAGTTGGATAAGAGTGCATTGCTAGATCATATATATCAGGATCTCTATGTTCCCCTGCAGATCGAGCGAGTGGCAGTAGAGGATAAGCTGGATATAGAGTTTTTTAATAAACTGGTTGATCAAATAGTCCTTGAATGGTCAGAACCATTGATGAATCGTGAGCAGGTGGCTGAAATAATGCTGCATCAATATGGCTATCTAGTTCAAATATCAGAAACTATGCAGCGCCATATTTATAAGATGTTGGTTGGCTCTATGAACTATGTGTTTGCCTTAGTCAATATGATGCTATATCGCTATCAGAATGAGGAGGAAAATTTACGGATCGTGGCGCAAGCCATTGAGATTGTTGTTGCCTATCTAAGAAAAACCCAGCAGGTGTATCCTCATGCGCTGGATGGTGTTGATTTGGTTGATAATGAGGTCATCTCGCTGTTTAAACGGGGAAAATAGTGCAAACCAGCGACTGTTGAATTTTTGAAATATGGATATTAGACAATTAAAATACTAATAGGGCCGGCCATGCCGACCCTATTAGTTTAGTAGGGGTTATGTCCTTGCAGCAGACGGCTATCTTTACGCAATATCTGCACCGAAACCATATCGTTTGGCTCAAAATGAATGGGTTGCCTATCTTGATGATGAAAGAGTTGTTGATGGATCAGGCAATAAGCAGGGTGCCAGGAAAATAGTTTGCTGTAATCCATCTTGTAGCTAAAAACGCCCTCTTTGTGGATATAGGGATTGCGATAGTGTCCGGTTGGTGGGTGAAAGTCGAGGACAACAATATGTCCTTGATCCTTTAACAATCGGTCACTCTCCATCGCTATTTTGAAGAGATCCTGCGGATCACACAGATAGAGGCAAAAACCGAAAATAATAAGATCAACGGGCTCAATGGCGGGTAGTGCGTCAGCCGTTCCCACGCTGAGTTGCAAGGTAGTATGCTCTGCTTGGCCAGTGGTAATCGCCTGCTCTGATGGGTCTATGCCATAGCTTTGGCAGCCATAGCGGCGTTCTATTTCCGCCAACCTCCAGCCATCAGCACACCCTATCTCCAGCACTCGCTCGGGTGCCATCATACAGTGGTTGAGGGCTTGCAGTACGGGATCCTCTGCTGTGGCAGTCGAGAGCGCCGATTTGTTACGCTCATACCATTGGTTTCCTTCACCGGATAGGAAGACCTTTTTCTGGCTCATACTCTCTTCTCCATGCGTGATATGTTTCATACCAGCAACTCCCAACTCAGTGGTGTGCCTGCTGGAATGGGTTGTTTGGCTCTGCGCCCTAGTAGCTTGGGTAACTCTGCCGGTGGCAGGCCATCGCTCGGGCGCACTGAACGTACGTTCTGTGTGGTTAGCGCTTCTCCTGCCGCAATATCCTGGCTGACAAAGAGTGAACGGGCAAACTTACGGCTGGCTTTGACCTTATCCGTGAGTTCATAACTGACACAGCCTAGCGCCAGCTCGGCGGCTCTTACCCCATCAACCATCAGCTTGAACTCCTCCGGTGTGAGGGAGAAGGAGGCATCGGGGCCGCCTATGGCACGATCCAGGATGAAATGTTTCTCTATCACTCGGGCACCGAGCGCGACGGCGGCAATAGCCACAGCATGGCCCAGGGTGTGATCCGATAGCCCCACCTTCACGCCGAAGGTCTGAGCCAGGTTGGGGATCGTCAGCAGGTTGGCGTCTTCCACCGGGGCTGGGTAGGAGGAGGTACATTTTAACAGTGTGATATTCTGATTCCCCACCCGCCGACAGGCATGCACCGCGGCTTCAATATCGGCCAGGGTGGCGATACCGGTGGAGATGATCATGGGTTTGCCCTTGCTGGCGGTATATTCGATGAGGGGAATATCAGTGATTTCAAACGAGGCTATTTTGTAGAGTGGAACCGCTAGTGTTTCGAGGAAGTCGACGGCGGTAGGATCAAATGGTGTAGAGAAAAAGATCAGCCCCTCTTTTTCGGCCTCGGCTTGAATGGCCGCATGCCACTCCCATGGGGTGTAGGCCTGCTGGTAGAGCCGGTGCAAAGTGGTACCATCCCAGATAGTGCCCTGTTTGATCTGGAAGTAGTCATTGTCACAATCCAGGGTGATGGTATCAGCCGTGTAGGTCTGGATCTTGATGGCATCGGCACCGCATTCTTTTACTTTACGGACTGTAGCGAGTGCTGTTTCTAGGCTATGCCCGTGATTGGCGGATAGTTCAGCAATTATTAGTATCTTAGAAGATAAATTTGGTTCCATGTCAGCACTCTCTTATATATTTAATGAGCTATTTATTTTAGCTTGCAGCGATAGAAACAACATAATTAATCTTGAATGGTATTTCGGCTTATGATCTATCATGTAAGCTTGGCGTTTCCTGCAGCGTTACATCTGCCGCCATCTTCTTTGGTTGTTTACTCTGCTTCCGAGCCTAGAATGTTCATCTGTCTATCGTGACAGGCCGAAGATGGTCCTGCAAGCGTAGAGCTGTCATACTTCAAACTATGATAGG
The DNA here is from genome assembly GCF_055413345.1 of Pseudaeromonas sp. HNCC25DJ180. Taxonomy (NCBI): domain Bacteria; kingdom Pseudomonadati; phylum Pseudomonadota; class Gammaproteobacteria; order Aeromonadales; family Aeromonadaceae; genus Pseudaeromonas; species Pseudaeromonas sp. HNCC25DJ180. Next base: position 139,796 of record NZ_JBVAYF010000005.1, on the reverse strand, counting down.
CAACGTTAAAAACTCTATGCATGGAGTTTTTAACGCGGCAAATCAGAAGCGTCTATCTCTGTACTTGACGGAGTTCTGCTTTAATCTTAATCACTGATTCAATCTGGAGTCAATGTTAACGGATTTGGCAAGGGCAGGATCTTGAACAGCAACTATATCGTAATCGCACGTTGGCTCAGGCTGGCTGAGTTGAGATGGTAATCAGGTAAAAAATCAATTAGTGTTGCTATAGCTTGTCGAGTTTTTGCATGACCAGCTAAAAAAGAAGATTGGTTATTTTAATTTTGGTACCAAATGTTGGCACAGGTGCCGCATAAGGAGATTCACAATGAGCACAACAAATCCAAGGGCAATCGAGCTTGTTCCTCTGATATCCCTCGGAACCGAATTGCAGATGGAAGTCAGAAAGATCAGAAATGAAGGAAATGTTCGGAAATGGATGTACACAGGGCATGCTATCGGTGTAACTGAACATCTCGGCTGGATAAATCGGCTTAAACAAGATGAACGGCAAATCGTTTTTGCTGTGTTGAACGAAGAGCACTGTCCTCTGGGAGTTGTCAGTGTCAATGCAATCGATCGTCTCCATAAAAAATCCGATTGGGCGTACTACTTAACGGAAACCTCACGAGGCGGCTTAGGTTCAGCTCTTGAATATTCATTTATTAATTTCATTTTCGATACATTGGGAATGGATAAATTGAATTGTGAAGTAATCGAAGGAAATGATGCGGTTGTAAAGTTACATAAAAAATTCTTGTTTCAAGAAGAAGGATTTAGACGTTCAAACATACTAAAAGACGGCACTCGGTTAGGCGTCCATTTCCTCGGCTTGACCAAAGAGGATTGGCTTGATGGCCGGGCTGCTATTCAAGAGAAATACAAAGGTGTGTTTGAAAAATTCTCTGTATCAGTTCAGTGGCAATTAAGTAAATAGAGGGTTAGTCATCCGATTGATAAAATTAAACTATAATGGTCTGAACTGAATGAATATATTCAGACTTGTACCGGAAACGTTAGGGCAAACGCATAAATGTATTTTAGGTATTGTCTATGTTTAAAACGAACGCTATTGGTTTCGCCTGTGGGCAGGTTCAGCTTTAAACACACAAAAATTGATTTAATCCTATCCAATTTGACCAAAAATCACGTACTCAGGTGTTCGCCTTGCAGACATATCATCGCTGAAGTTAAATCTATAGAACAGGATGTAATTATGTTTACCGATAAGTAACTCGAGTGAAATTGCATATGAGTGCCGTTTCTTGGATGATTATATTGCACTCAATTGTCATCGTTGAGTTTAAACATTAGATTTTCTTAAGTGCCATATTTTTAATGCTTGTGGATTGGTAAGAAGATGCTAAATTGACAATGCTAGTTGGTGTGAATATTGGTTAATTAAGTAAGCGCGACACCTTAATATAGCATGTTTCTCTCAGTTGGTTTTATGAGGCTATTTGATGTGGCATGATCATGTTATTTATTTTTGGGTCGCGTCAGTTCAAATGGTTGGTGCATATTCTGGTGGGCAAGTAAAAAATATTTTGTGATTTACATTAATGGGGTAAATAATGGGAAAAGTAGCGATTGCATTGGTGTTGATATTTTCATTCTGTTTTTCAAGTGAGGCTGCATCAATCTACTATACAGATTTGGGGGAATTTGAAAGCTTGGTTACGAGTAAAGTTGTTGATGACTTTGAAAACGTAAAATATAAAAATACACCATTACCATCACTTTACAATAACAACAATATATACACAAGCATGTCAAACATTTTGGTAAGCTCACCTGGCTATAATAACTTTGGTGTTCCTATAACAAGTAGTAGTATACTGACTTCTAATGGAGATGAGGATTTTTTTATCAACTTTGGAAACCCCGCAAATGCTTTAGGGTTTGACACATATCTAAATGGATATGGCCCAGCAACGATTCAAATATTCGGAAATCATGGCTTAATTGATACATATTATCTGGATCACAATTCGACAAGAGTAGGTTTTTGGGGTGTAATTTCAGATGAGGTTATATCTTCTGTTCGATGGGCTTCAATAAACGGAAAGGTTGTGAATACAGGTATTGATAACATTAGACAAGGCGAATTCAGTGTGACTCCAGTGCCAGAGCCGTCAACGATTCTTTTAATGGTAGTAGGTATGATTGGTCTTGCTGGAACAAGAAAGGAATTAATAAACAATACATGATTCCTTAGATGCTCGATGGGCCAGCTGGGATATTGGTGGCAATAATAGTTACGCTAACACCAATTACAGTTGGCCGTTAACTCGCTGGATTTACATGCTTTTATAACGTGAATTGTTGTCAGGATAATCTAAACAGTAGCTATGATTGGCTGATAATTCAGCCATGATAAGTTTTACTATTCCATTATGTATCATACCTTTCGAGATATATTTTATATTTACATCCATTTATTTCGAAAAAGGCAGGGAAATAGTTTGGGTTTGCTATTCGTAAAAGATTGAATTGCTCTGCTATTGATTTGTTAGGGTCTAGTTGGTTATCTTGAGGCGTTCGTCTTCTATAAAAACTACCAACCCCAATTTGCTTATAAGGTAATGCTTCGTTAATGTGATTAACAGCCCATGTCATTGCCTCAATCTCAGCTGAAAAAATTTCATTATTTATCTCGTCAAATAGCTCAGTCCCATCAAGTTTGATTGGTATTTGAAACCAGATATCGCCAGAGTCAAGTTCATCTTCAGCATTGAGTAATGTTAGTGTGAGTTCGTTCTTTCCCTCAATAATTTGCCATATATGGGGTGACATACCTCGACCAACAGGGAGGGGACTTGCATGAAGGACAAGTGTAAACTTGAATCTATCTCTGAGCTCTTTAGTTATTTTCTCATGGCAAGATATCAAAAAAAGAATGTCGCCAGCCTCTACTTCTATTCCTGTCCTTACGAGTTTTATTTGATGGTTATCACTGTACTTTGTCATCCATTTGTATAGCCATGAGTTAACTGGATGACTTTCATTAGTACAAAGGATGGTAATCTTCATTTGTCCTCCACTAATAGCTGGAAAAGATTGGTAATTCCTCGATTGCTCATCACTCGCTGAGCATTCCAAGCTCTATTTAGGCGATAATCAGGATTTGCCATTTTTTTAAGCGCCGTAATTAGTTTTTCCTCAATGAGAATATCATTCCACCATACCCCATCTGGGAAAATCCCATTCTCTTTCCACCAATTGAATTGGCCAGCTTGGTTGTCAATGAGACAGATGAGAATCGCGGGTAAACCACATGCAGCAAGTTCATAGGTGGTTTGACCGGCTGCACTTATTGCTAGGTCACATTTGCACATCAAATTTGCCATTTGTGTATCATTCAAGTTGGAATGAATAGTGCAGCCATCATGAGACTTAAAATTTGCATTGTTTGAAATAACATTAATTTCGGTGTCTGGATAAATACTTTGAACAATATTTATGACCAATGGCATCATATTTCTGACGTCTGTTGCGCCCATCATGATTAAAATTTTCTCTATTTTGTTGGCAACAGACGTTCGTGTTGATACATCCCAGAATGCAGGTCTGAGTGGATGCCATTGCAGTCCAATAAGCCACTCAGCCTCGCCATTGGTATATTCTTTTTTATCTGACGAACTGTGGATGACATACCCCTTGGGGTAGGGCAGTCTATATGTATCATCTATATAAACCACACGAATGAAATTTTCTGCAATTTTCTGCAATAAAAATTGCGCTGCTGAATAACTATCAACAATAGCGAATCCATGAGTTGAGGTGAGTAGCTCAGGACTATTCTGCCATGCTCGCCATGTTACTGTTTCGGCTTGGAGAAATCGCTGTGCTGTTGCGTCACCATCCACGACCCACTGTACCTCTCCACCCTGTAGCCGCCAGGCCGCGGCATAGGCGCTGCAGCGGCTTAGGTGGCCCAAGCCGCGTTTTTGGTCGCCCTCGCTGAATATCCACAGTGGCAACACTTAGCGGACCTTAAATACCGGCTGGATTGGCTCACCATCCAGGGCCTCTGCCACTTTGCCTGCCGCATCCAGGCGGATAAGTTCGGGCAGTACCTCGGCATAGACCTTGAGCAGGGTCTGTATATCTTGCTCGCTGTGTGCCAGATTCAGATTATGGCTGCCCAGGGTGAGAATGCCGCGCTTGCACAACTCCTGAATGAGGTAGCTCTTGAGCAGCCAGGTGGTGTGGTTGGCAGAATCTGCCACCAGCAAGAAACTCCAGCTGGGGTGGCCGGCGGTGCTGAGCCAGCCCGGAGCGTTTAGCTCCTGCAACAGGGCATTGAGCCCATCGAGCAGCTGTTGGCCGCGCTCGGCCAAGCGGGTGGGAACATCCAGGCGCCGCATCTTCTTGATGACGGCATTTGCGGCGGCCAGGGCAATGGCGTCACCACCAAAGGTCCCGGAGAAGAAGATATCCTCCATGCGGCGCATATAGTCGCGCTTGCCAACTACCGCCGAGATGGGGAAGCCGTTGGCCATCCCCTTGCCGAAGGCGGCGAGATCGGGGGTGACGCCAAACAGGGTTTGCGCGCCGCCGATATGGTTGCGAAAGCCGGTGATGGTCTCATCGAAGATAAGCAGCGCACCCTGTTCATCGCACAGCTGGCGCAGGCCGGGAAGAAACGCAGGCGTCGGCCAGGTGACATTCATGGGCTCCAGGATTACGGCGGCAAATTCGCCGGGGTGAGCCGTGAACAGGGCCTGCAGTGAGGCTAAGTCGTTGTAATCGAAGCGATGGGTCAGTTCACGCACGCACTCGGGTACGCCCAGATGGCGGGTGGTGGAGCCGATATACCAATCTTGCCAGCCATGGTAGCCACAGACGGCCACGCGCTCACGACCCGTAATGGCGCGGGAGAGACGGATAGAGGCCGAGGTGGCATCCGTGCCGTTCTTGCCGAAGCGGACCATCTCGGCGCAGGGGATGAGCTCGATAAGCTGCTCGGCGACTTCGGTTTCCAGACGATGGGGCAGGGAGAAGATGCTACCCAAATTGAGCTGTTCGATCACGGCTTGATTCACATCCGGGTCGCAATAGCCCAGGCTGATGGCCAGCAGACCGCTGGCAAAGTCCAGATATTCGTTGCCGTCTACATCCCAGACCTTGGCCCCTTGGCCGCGTTCAATAAACAGCGGGGCGGCGCCGTAGGGAAAGCAGAGCCGGCTCTTGGAGAAGGTCTGGGAGCCTAGCGGAATGCTCTGCTCGGCGCGGGCCGAGAGTGCCAGTGAGTGTTGGTAGCGTGGATTCATGAGTTGGCCTCCTTGGCCAGCGACTTGGTCAGACCTTCATTACGCTGGTGCTGGGTATTGAGGGTGGCGAGTTCCGGCTCCTGCTCTAGCAGGGTCAGGATATCCTGGGTGGTGAAGCCGGGCAGATCCGGATAGAGACGACTGTAGATTTGCTCGACCAGGGCAAAATCGGCGGCTTCATCGACGGTCCAGCGCAGGTGAGCCAGGCTTGGTGTGCGACTCAGCTGCCCTATCTTGAAATGCTGGGGGTGGCGACGGATAAAGTAGGTCACGTGCTCCCGTTCGGCTTGGGTCCAGGCTTTTTCGGTCAGCAGTTTGAGCGTCGGGAAGCTGACGACTTCGGCATCCAGGCCATCTGGATAGCTGGGCTCCCAACAGTTGCAGCTATAGTCATAGCCACCATTGAGATGAAAGGCGATGAGTTCATCTATCAGCTCAGGGTCGGCCAGCGGGCAGTCGCCGGTCAGGCGGACAATTTGTGTTGGGTGAAAGGGGAGGGCGGCCAGATAGAAGCGCTGCAGTACGTCTTCCAGTGGGCCGCGAAAGCAGGGAATGTCGAGCTGGGCGCAGAGGGTGGCGATGGCCTCATCTTCTACATGGTCGCTGGTGGCGACCAGCAGCTGGTCCAGCCGCTTCGAGCGTTTGAGTCTTTCTATCTGCCGGGCCAGCATGGGCTCACCAAGCAAGGGTTTGAGTACCTTGCCAGGCAGTCGGCTGGAGCTGACTCTGGCTTGCAGAATACCAAGTATCATGATGGGCTCCAAAGTCCAGGATTGATGAGCTGAGGCTCCGAGCTGGCCAGGCTGGCAAGCTCAGGGTCGCATAGTGAATGCAGGTGTTGATAGGCTGCGGCTATGGCGGCTAGCTCGTGAGCATGACACACCCCCACCACGAAACGGCTAACTTGAGGTAGAGCCGTGATAAGGCTAAGGGCTTTATTCAGTGGTGCCAGATGAGGGCGCCAGTTATCCAGTCGCGTCAGTGCTTGGCTGAAGGCTTGAAACTGCTTGGGGCGCTGTGCCGGGGCCATCAGTAGCAGCCCTTGCAAAAAGAGGGATCGTACATGAATTTCGCACCCCAGCGCCTGCAATCGATCCAACCAGCCCGAGCGCAAGAAGCGTTGATCCAGCAAGTTCGCAGGCAGTTGCACCAGCTGCAAGGGGTAGCCCAGGGCCAGCCACTGCTCAAGCTCCTCTGGCGAGTAGACAGAGACGCCCAACTTGCCCACTTTGCCTTGTTGTTGCTGTTCCAACAAAGCCGAAAACAGCTCTGGGGTGGCGTCTTGACTGCGATGCAGCAGCAGGCCATCCAGGCGGGTGCGCCTTAACTGCTGCAAGCTGCCTTCGATAAACTGGTTGACCTGAGCGGCTTGTACGCCGGGAGCCAATTTATTGACTAAAGAAAAGTCGGCCGTTTGCTGTGCACCTAACCTTTGCTCGGCTTCACCGTAGGCTTGCGCCGTGTCCAGGGTATCGATCCCCAGCTGGCGGGCCAGGCTCAAAATGGCGGTTAGCTCACTCTCGCTCACCTTGCCCGCTTGGTTGCTGACCCCATAGGCCAGACCAAACTGTACTGTGCCCAAGGCTAGACGCATAGCTCGCGTTCCAGTGTGTGGATGACCCTATCCTGATCCGTCAAGGAGAGGGTGGGGAACAGCGGCAGGCTGATGGCACTGCGATAGTAAGCCTGAGCGCCGGGATAACGAGCCGGATCTTGGCCCAAACTGCGGTAATAGGGTTGGGCCGGGATAGGAATGTAGTGGACATTCACCCCTATGCCCGCGGCCCGCAGGCGGGCAAACAGGCTGTCGCGCTCGGCCACCTGGATGACATAGAGATGGTAGCCAGAGGTGCGATCGGTTTGCTGGCGTAATGGTTGCAGTGGCAAGTTAGCTAGCAGGTTGTCGTAGCGGGCCGCCAGCGCCCGTCGGCTGGCGATCAGGGCGTCCAGACGAGTTAACTGGCTCAGACCCAGGGCCGCCTGAATATCGGTGAGGCGATAGTTAAAGCCCAATACCTGCTGCTCATAATACCAGCCGCCCGGGCTGGCTTGCTGCAGCTCAGCGGGTTCACGAGTGATGCCATGGCTGCGGTAGAGGCGCAATTTAGCGGCCAGCTGCTCATCGCGGGTGGTGATGGCGCCGCCTTCGCCCGTGGTGATGGGTTTGACCGGGTGGAAGCTGAATACCGTCATGTCACTATAAGCACAGTTGCCGATGGGGGCCTCGTGATAACGGGCACCCAGGGCATGGCAGGCATCTTCGATAAGCTGTATGCCATAGTGACGGCATAGGGCGCTGATCTCTTGCAGATCACAGGGTTGTCCCGCCAGATGGACGGCGATCAGGGCCTTGGGCAGGGTCTGACTGCGTTGGGCCAGTTGCAGCTTGCTCTGCAGGGCGCTGACGCTCAGGTTACCGGTGTCGGGCTCCACATCGACAAAATCCACTTGGGCACCACAGTAGCGGGCACAGTTTGCCGAGGCGACAAAGCTGATGGCCGAGACCCAGACCCAGTCGTAGGCACCCAGCTCCAGCGCTGCGCAGGCCAGATGGAGCGCCGTGGTGCCATTGCTGCAGGCCACCACATGGGGCACCTGGCAGTAGTCGGCCAGCCCCAGCTCGAAGGCAGGCACGGCCTCGCCTTGGGTCAAGTAGTCCGACTTTAAGACCGCAACGACGGCTTCAATGTCAGCATCGGTAATGGATTGGCGTCCATAGGGGATCATTCCGCGAGCACCTGCTGGTTCATGGCGTGTAATTCAGCTATCGACAGGAAGTGCTGATTGTTTAGGGAATTGTATTCAAATCCTGGCTCGACCGGCTTGGCCACTTCGCCCAGGGCGTTGACGGTAAAGTCATTGTTGCGGTTGGAGAAGCTGATGCTGGGGGAGATGACATAATAGTCGTGGAATTCGAAGGTGTGGTAAGAGTCATCGGCCGGACACATTACCTCATGCAACTTTTCTCCCGGGCGAATGCCGATGATATCCAGGGGCAGATCGGGGGCCATGGCGCGGGCCAGATCTGTCATGAGGACCGAGGGGATCTTGGGTACAAATAGCTCCCCCCCCTTCATGCGGGCAAAGTTCTCCAGTACAAAGTCCACCCCCTGCTGCAGCGTGATCCAGAAGCGGGTCATCTCGCTATGAGTGATGGGCAGGCTCTTGGCACCGCTCTTGATCAGTTTATCGAAGAAGGGGACCACAGAGCCGCGGGAGCCCACCACGTTACCGTAGCGCACCACAGAAAAGATAGTCGGGTTGCTGCCCGCCATATTATTGGCGGCCACAAACAGCTTGTCGGAGCAGAGTTTGGTGGCGCCATACAGGTTGACCGGGTTGGCCGCCTTGTCGGTGGAGAGGGCGATGACCTTCTGCACCCCATTGTGCAGGGCGGCCTGAATGACGTTTTCGGCTCCGCCCACATTAGTTTTGATGCATTCCATGGGGTTGTATTCGGCGGCGGGCACCTGTTTGAGCGCGGCGGCATGGACTACATAATCCACGCCATGCATGGCCATGTCTAGCCGCTGGGCATCCCGGACATCGCCTATGAAGTAACGCATACAGGGTTGATTGAAGGTCTGCTGCATCTCGAACTGCTTGAGCTCATCCCGAGAGTAGACAATGACCTTCTTGGGGGTATAACGAGCCAGTATGGTGGCGATAAATTTTTTGCCGAAGGAGCCAGTTCCCCCGGTGATGAGAATGGTCTTGTCGTTCAACATCTTGCTGTCCTTAATAGGTTTTTTCTCAAACCAGGTGCGTGGTTCTGTATAGGCAAAAAACAGGCCAGACTATTTTGACGTGATTTTTACCAGGATGAGCGTCTGAATTGCCCGATTTTTTGACGAAGCGACGATTTTCTGACACTTGTGCTGAGAATAAGCTAATTGGCTGATATATTACGGCAAACAGAATATTCGAGCTGAGAGTTCGGTTAAAGGATTAGACGATGGATTTGATGGGGAATGTGCTAATCATAGATGGCAATGAGGCCCGGCGTCAGCAACTGGAGACCATACTCGCCTTCATGGGCTGGCAGTGGCAGAGTGGGCCAGAGGAAGATTGTCTGGCCTATCTCTCTGCTTTGGAGCAGATATCCGCCGTGGTGGTGGGGGAGTTGACTAGCACCTCGCTGGATAAGCTGCTGACTCTGCATCCCGGCATCCCCTTCATCGCCTGCTCTGCCATCGAGTTGCCCAATCGCAATCTCATCGGTTCGTTGGCTGAGCCCTGCACCTACGAACAACTGACCCGGTTGCTCCATTACTGTCAGTCTTTTGTCTCCATGCATCCGGCCCTGCAGGGCAGCGAACACAGCCAAACCCTGCTGCGCCTGTTGGTGGGTAAGGGCAACGCCATTCAGAGCGTGCGGCGCCTCATAGAGCAGGTGGCCAGCAAGGATGCCAACGTGCTGATCCTTGGCGAATCAGGTACCGGCAAAGAGGTGGTGGCCCGGGCCATTCATGAGCTCTCCCCCCGGGCTAATGGTCCCTTTGTACCCATCAACTGTGGTGCCATCCCCGCCGATCTGCTGGAGAGCGAACTGTTTGGCCACGAGAAGGGTTCCTTTACTGGCGCCATCTCCTCACGGCGCGGACGTTTTGAACTGGCCCAGGGGGGAACCCTGTTTCTGGATGAGATAGGCGACATGCCTATGCCCATGCAGGTTAAGTTGCTGCGGGTGTTGCAGGAGCGGCTATTTGAGCGAGTCGGGGGCACCAAGCCGATAGAGGCCGATGTGCGCATCATAGCCGCCACCCACCGCAATCTGGAGCAGATGATAGTGGAGAACCGTTTTCGCGAAGATCTCTACTACCGCTTGAATGTTTTTCCCATCGAGACCCCCTCATTGCGGGAGCGCGTCGACGATATTCCGCCTCTGCTGCAGGAGCTTATCAATCGCCATCAGGTGGAGCATCGTGCCTATGTACGTTTTACTCAGCGGGCCATGGAGTCCCTGATGCAGCACAACTGGCCGGGGAATGTGCGGGAGCTCTCCAACTTGGTGGAGCGTCTGCTTATCCTGTTTCCCAACCGCATCGTCGATATCAAGGATCTGCCGGTGAAGTACCGTTATGGCAGCGAGGTCTGGCAGGAGGAGGGACCGCTCAACGAGTGGGCCGAGCGTGATGCCCTCATTGAGGTGCTCTCCGAGCCGGCCATGCCGCTGGAGGAGCCCCTGCATGATCCTTTTTCCCAAGTGCTTCCCGAAGATGGCGTGAACCTCAAGGAGATGCTGGCAGAGCTGGAGATCGAGATGATACGCCAGGCCTTGGAGATGCAAGATGGGGTGGTGGCGCGGGCCGCCGACATGTTGGGTATGCGCCGCACTACTCTGGTGGAGAAGATGAAGAAATATGAGATGACGGCGCGGGATATGTAGTCATCCTCCTATGACCCCAAGGGCGCTCATTGCGCCCTTGGTCGTTTCTGGCATGCATATTGAATAAACCAGCTATCACCCCTGTGACCATCGGGTTTATGACATGAGTAACGCAGCGACGCCACTATTAGCCAATGAGCTGGCCACCCCCACCCTATTTAGCGAGATCTTTGATCAGATCCCCTCTGGCTTGGTGGTGCTTGATGGTTCAGGGCGCATAGCGCGAGCCAATCGGGCGGCCATTGCCTTGCTGGGCGAGCCGCTGGAGGGCGAGAGCTGGTTGGCGGTGATCCAGCGGGTCTTCTGCCTGCGACCGGATGATGGCCATGAGGTCTCCTTGACCAATGGCAAGCGAGTGCAGCTCTCCACTCAGCCCTTGACCCAGCAGGTGGGGCAGCTCATCCAGATAACCGATCTGACGGAAACCCGACGCTTGCAAGAGCAGTTGGGTCACATGGAGCGTCTCTCGGCCTTGGGCAAGATGGCGGCCAGCCTGGCTCACCAGATCCGCACTCCGCTGGCTGCGGCCATGCTCTATGGTGCCAACCTGGCCAACAGAACCCTGAGCAATGAGGCGCGAGGCAGCTTTCAGAAGAAACTGATGGATCGATTGCGGGATCTGGAGGGGCAGGTAAGCGATGTGCTGCTCTTTGCCCGCAATGGTGAGCAACAGGTCGTTGCCCCCATCGAATTGACCGAACTGATTGGTTCCATTGAGCGCGGCGCCGAGGCCATGCTGCTGCAGGCGGGTGCCAAGCTAACCCTGGAGCTGGATAACCCGCCCATTCCCTTGTTGGCCAATACCACAGCCCTCTCCAGTGCCATCAATAATCTGTTGACCAATGCTCTGCAGGTCGGGGCTAGTCAACTGCTGCTCTCGGCACACCGGCAGGAGGATGAGGTCGTGATCCGGGTGGTGGATAATGGCCCCGGCATGCCCCGTGAGCGGCTGCAACGTATCTTTGAACCCTTTTACACCACCCGCTCTAATGGTACGGGTCTGGGTCTTGCCGTGGTGCAGGCCGTGATCCAGGCCCATCAGGGCAAGGTGGAAGTGGCCTCGGTGGAGGGAGAGGGGAGCTGTTTCACCCTGCGTCTGCCCTGCCATGGCAGTGAGGCGCAACGACGAGCCCTGGGAGGCCAATTATGAGTCAGGCACGCGTTCTAGTGGTCGAGGATGACCATGGCCTGCGCGAGGCCATTGTCGATACCCTGATGCTGGCCGGTTATGCCTGTCAGGAGGCTGACAGTGGCGAAGCCGCCCTGATAAGCCTGGGACGGCAAGGCTGTGACATGGTGATCTCCGATATTCAGATGGGCGGTATGGATGGTCACACTTTGCTGAGCAACATACGGCAGAAGTATCCACAGGTGCCCGTGCTACTGATGACCGCCTACGCCAATATTGATGGTGCGGTGCGCGCCATGCGCGAAGGGGCCATCGACTATCTGGCCAAGCCCTTCTCCCCTGAGGTATTGCTCAATCAGGTGAGCCGTTATGTGCCGCCTCAGAAGATTGAGCGCTGCACGCCGATTTATGGGGATGTGAAAACGGCCGAATTGCTGCAACTGGCCGCCAAGGTGGCCAAGGTGGATGCCACCGTCATGATCACTGGCCCTAGCGGCACCGGTAAAGAGGTGCTGGCACGCTTTATTCACGATCAGTCCGGGCGGGCCGAGCAAGCCTTCATTGCCATCAACTGTGCGGCGATACCGGAAAATATGCTGGAGGCCACCCTGTTCGGTTACGAAAAGGGGGCCTTCACCGGTGCGGTACAGGGGTGCCCAGGCAAGTTTGAACAGGCCCAGGGTGGCACTCTGCTGCTGGATGAGATCACCGAGATGGATCTGGGGTTGCAGGCCAAGCTGCTGCGGGTGTTGCAGGAGCGCGAAGTGGAGCGCCTCGGCAGTCGCAAGACCATACCCCTGGATGTTCGGGTGATCGCCACCAGCAACCGGGACCTGCGTCAGGCGGTGACAGACGGGAAATTCCGCGAGGATCTCTTCTATCGCCTGAATGTCTTCCCCCTGCGCTGGTGTGCCCTCTGTGAGCGGCCCGACGACATACTGCCCCTGGCCGAGCATCTGCTGCTGCGCCATGCTACCCAGCAGGGGAGTGCAATACCTGAGTTGACGCTGGGCGCCCGGGAGTTGCTACTGAACTATGGCTGGCCGGGCAATGTGCGCGAGCTGGAGAATGTCATCCAGCGTGCCCTGATCCTCTGCGATGGTGTACAAGTGCGCGAGCTGGATCTGATCCTGGATCTGCCCGAGTGGGGCGGGGCATCGACAAACGTCGCGGCTTTGACCATGGAGAGCAGCTATGCTGTCGGGGTCGATCGCTTGCCGGGCATGGAGCAACTGGGTAACGAGTTGCGTCAGCAGGAGCACCAGATCATCCTCGATACTCTGATCGCCTGTCAGGGTAGTCGCAAGGCGGTCGCCGAGCGGTTGGGGATCAGTCCCCGCACCCTGCGCTACAAGTTGGCTCGGATGCGGGATGTGGGGATTGAGGTCCCGGATTAACCAGGCTGAATAAACGTGACCAGGCCCGCTTCTTGCGGGCCTTCCTTCTTAAAAACACTTCAATGACAGTCCCTTAGCTGTGTTATTCTCCTGGCACTAAAATTGCTCTATCTAGGTATATCCCGGTGTGAGTCAATTTTACGACGTTAAGGAAAAGCCTATGGACGTGCAAGCCGCTTCCCTGTTCAAAGAGCTCCAGTCCCTGCGCTTTGAGGCCAATGGTACCCGAGCCACTCCGGGCAATGGTGCCGTCCAACAAGACTTTAGCACCATGCTCAAGGCCGCTCTGGATAACGTCAATGGTCTGCAAGAGCAAACCAGCGATCTGCGTACCCGCTTTGATATGGGTGACAAGAGCGTCAATCTGTCGGATGTGATGATTTCTGGACAGAAGTCCTCCATCGCATTCGAAGCAACAGTTCAGGTGCGGAACAAGGTGGTCGAGGCTTACAAGACCATCATGAATATGCCGGTTTAAGAGGTGAATCATGGCCGATGATAAGCGTAATGACCTGATGGTGGCGGGTGGTGACCCCCTGTTAGGTGGCGGCCTGGATGATGTCGCCGCTGCCCCTAAACCCACCTCTTTTGCCTTTTTGTCCAATCCGGATGTGCTGCGCCAGATCACCCTGATCCTGGGCCTGGCCATCTGTCTGGCGATTGCCGTTTTTATTCTGGTCTGGGGTTCCGAGCCCGAGATGCGCCCGCTGGGTAAATTTTCCACCGAAGAGTTAGTCAAGACCCTGGATTACCTGGATCAACAGAAGATCAGCTACAAGGTTGAAGGCAGTACCGTCATGGTCAGTGCCGAGGAGTATCCCAACATCACACTGCAGCTCAAGCGCTCCGGGCTGGCCCAGGCCGAGTTGCCCAGTGGTGATGCGCTGCTGCTGAAAGATACCGGTTTTGGTGTCAGTCAACGGCTGGAAGGGGAACGGCTGAAGTACAGTCGTGAACAGCAGCTGGCCCGCGCCATTGAACAATACAGCAGCATAGGCAAGGCCACGGTACTGCTAGCCATTCCCAAGGAGAATGTCTTCGCCCGCAATGAGCGCAAGCCCAGCGCCACGGTTGTGGTCTCCTTGAAGGGCAGCAGCGGGCTCAAGCAGGAAGAGGTGGATGCCATAGTCGATACCGTGGCTTCCGCGGTCCATGGCCTGGAGCCAGGGCATGTGACTGTCACCGATCAGAATGGCCGCCTGCTCAACTCTGGCTCTCAGGATCCGATCGCCGCGCGGACACGCAAAGAGTTCGAGATGCAGCAGAAGAAGGAGTCTGAGTATAAACAGAAGATCGACTCCATTCTCATTCCTGTACTCGGTGTGGATAACTATACCGCCGAGGTAGACATCAGTCTGGATTTCACCGAGGAGGAGCAGACCCGCAAGAGTTATAACCCGGACTTGCCTGCCGTACGCTCCGAGATGACGGTGGAAGAGAATAACGTGGGTAATGGTGCCATGGGCGTGCCGGGGGCACTCTCCAACCAGCCGCCACTCAATAGCTCCATTCCGCAGCAGGCCACTACAGGCACCAGTAGCCAACAGAGTCAGGCCAGTGGGCGTAGCCGCAAGGAGGCGACCCGCAACTTTGAGTTGGATACCACCATCAGCCGTACTCAGCGCAATATGGGCGGCATCCGGCGCCTGACGGTTTCTGTGGGGGTGGATTATGCTAATAGCACGGGGGCCGACGGTAAAGTAACGCGCGCAGCCCGCAGCCAGGAGGAGCTCGACACCATACGCCGTCTGCTCAAGGGCGGACTGGGTTTTGATGTCAGCCGTGGTGATAACCTGGAGGTGGTTAGTCTGCCCTTCAATCGCCCCGAGTTGCAGAATGTGGATACCGCCACGCCGTTTATGGATGATCCTCGCTTCTGGCGGGCCCTGCAGATTGCTGCCTCTGTGCTGGTCATCATAGTGCTGATCGTCACCGTCGTCCGGCCCATGATGAACCGCCTGCTCTACCCGGATGCCAGACCCGAAGGCAAAGAGGTGGATATGGATAGCTCGCTGGCCTTGGAGGGGGATGACGAACTGAGTCTGTTAGCCACCCAGGCCGAGATGCATGAGCCAGTATTTGGTATCCGCAATGGTCAGTTGATGTTGCCCGATCTGCATAGGGACGAGGATCTGCTCAAGGCGGTCCGTGCCCTGGTGGCCAATGAACCTGACTTGGCCGCGCAGGTGGTCAAGGAGTGGGTTGCCAAGGAGATGCCGACTAAATGAGTGAAAACAAGAATCAGATCACCGCAGAGCAGAAGCAACTGCTGGATGCCATGAGTGGTATGGAGATGGCGGCGGTATTGATGCTCAGCCTCAATGAGGAGGATGCGGCCCAGATCTTCCGTCACCTGGAGCCCAAGCAGGTGCAACGGTTGGGGATGTCCATGGCCTCCATGAAAGACTTTGGCCACGAGCGCGTCACGGCCGTGCATCGCCAGTTCATCGAGGATATCCAGAAGTTCTCCAACATAGGTATTGGTAGCGAGGACTTCGTGCGCAAGGCTCTGGTGGCGGCGCTGGGTGAAGACAAGGCTGGTAATCTGGTGGATCAGATCATCATGGGCTCGGGCGCCCGGGGTCTGGACTCGCTCAAGTGGATGGATGCGCGCCAGGTGGCTAGCATCATCCAGAACGAACATCCACAGATCCAGACCATAGTGCTCTCCTACCTGGATCCCGAGCAGTCGGCGGAGATCCTCAGTCAGTTCCCGGAGCAGGTGAGACTGGATCTTATTATGCGTATTGCCAACTTGGAAGAGGTGCAACCGGCGGCGTTGCAAGAGTTGAACGATATCATGGAGAAACAGTTTGCCGGTGCGGCGGGTGCGCAGGCGGCCAAGATGGGCGGCCTGAAGGCAGCGGCCAGCATCATGAACTACCTGGATACCAATGTGGAAGGGCAGTTAATGGATGCCATCCGTGACTCCGATGAGGAGATGAGCCAGCAGATCCAGGATTTGATGTTCGTATTCGAAAACCTTATCGATGTGGATGATCGCGGGGTACAGAGCTTGCTACGCGAAGTTCCTGGCGAGTTGCTGCAAAAGGCCCTCAAGGGGGCCGACGATCAGCTCAAGGATAAGTTCATGAAGAACATGTCCAAGCGCGCGGCCGAGATGATGATCGAAGATCTGGCGGCCATGGGGCCGGTGCGGGTTAGCGATGTGGAAGCGGCGCAGAAGGAGATCCTCTCCATTGCCCGCCGCTTGGCCGACGCGGGCGAGATCATGCTTGGATCCGGTGGTGGCGACGACTTCCTCTAACATCTAGTGGACAAGGTAGGTTATGGATAAGCCAGGCAAACCCGATAATGCATCCCAGCCCGCTCTCTCTGACGAGGAGCGGGCTTTTGCCGCTTGGAATTGGCCGCTGATGGAAACGCCCAAGTCCAGCGAAGAGAGCAATGTGCTGGGCTATGCCCCCAACTGGTACGAAGAGTCCCAGGGAGCCGAGGAGGAGGAGCTGCCCCCCGAGCCAGAGCAACAACCCTTGACACTGGAAGAGATAGAGGCGGTACGCCAGGCGGCCTACGAGGATGGTTTTGCCGAGGGGCGTGAGGCGGGTTTTAACCAGGGTCAGGAAGAGGGCAAACTGGCGGGGCTGCAACAGGGACATGCGATCGGGCTCGAGCAGGGCCAGGCCGAGGGCTTGGCCATGGGCCAGTCACTGATTGCCGAACAACTGAGTCACTGGCAGGCCATGCTGGGCAAATTGGCCCAGCCTATGGAGCAGGTGGATATTCAGGTGGAGCAACAACTGGTCTGGCTGGCGATGATGTTGGCCAAATCCTTGATCAAACAGGAGGTTCACTCCTCGCCTGATTTGTTGCTCGGTTCATTGAAAGAGGCGGTCAAGCAGTTACCCTGTGCCGAGGAGGGGGTGACGTTGGAGTTGCACCCCGATGATCTCGCCATGGTGCTGCAGGCGTATGGTGAGGAGGAGTGTCAGAAGCGCGGCTGGACTCTGGTGGCTGAGCCGGCTCTGCAGCGCGGTGATCTGCAGCTCACCAGCCGTACCTCCAGCATCGACCTGTTGCTGGAGCAGCGCATCGAGAACCTGCTACGCAACTTCCTGCGAACCAATGCGGATCGTGCGTTATGACCCTGCTGAGCCAGTTGCAACGCTACAAAATTGGCGAGGTGCCGCCGCGTTTCAATGTGGCCGGCAAACTGACCCGGGTGGTGGGGCTGACCCTGGAAGCCATTGGCTGCCGTACTGCGGTGGGCACCCTCTGCCGTATCGAGACTCTGGACGGGTATCTGGAGGCTGAGGTGGTCGGTTTTTCCGGCGAGAAACTCTTCCTCATGCCCAGTGAGCAGCTCAAAGGGGTGGTGCCTGGTGCCAAAGTGACACCCATAGGTGAGGAGCACGGTATCCCGGTCGGCATGGAGCTGCTGGGGCGGGTGATCGATGGGGTCGGTGTGCCATTGGACGGCTTGGGGGAGATCATCACCGCCAATTCGGCCCGTTTTGTCTCCAAGCGGCTCAACCCCCTCTCCCGTAAACCGATCCACCTGCCCATGGATGTAGGGGTGCGCGCCATCAACGCCATTCTGACCGTGGGCCAAGGGCAGCGTATGGGGTTATTTGCCGGCTCTGGGGTCGGTAAATCCGTGCTGTTGGGCATGATGACCCGAGGCACTACTGCCGATGTGGTAGTGGTGGGGCTTATCGGCGAGCGGGGCCGAGAAGTCAAAGAGTTTATCGAAGAGATCTTGGGCGAAGAGGGGCGAGCGCGCTCCGTGGTGGTTGCGGCACCGGCCGATGCCTCGCCCTTGATGCGTCTTAAGGGGTGCGAAACAGCCCTGACCATAGCCGAGTATTTTCGCGATCAGGGGCTTAATGTTCTACTGCTGATGGACTCCTTGACCCGTTATGCCCAGGCTCAGCGGGAGATAGCTCTGGCCATAGGTGAGCCGCCGGCTACCAAGGGCTATCCGCCCTCGGTATTTGCCAAGCTGCCAGCTCTGGTCGAGCGGGCGGGCAATGGTGCCGAGGGGCAGGGCTCCATCACCGCCTTCTTTACCGTGCTGACCGAAGGGGACGATCTGCAGGATCCCATCGCCGATGCCGCCCGGGCCATTCTCGATGGCCACATAGTGTTGTCGCGGGACCTGGCCGACAGCGGTCACTACCCAGCTATCGACATCGAAAAATCCATCAGCCGGGTGATGCCCATGGTCACCTCGGACGAGCATCTGGCCATGGCCAGAACCATCAAGCAGTATTACTCCCTCTACCAACAGAACCGGGATCTCATCACTATTGGCGCCTATCAGCGTGGTGCGGATCATCGTCTGGATCTGGCGATTGCCATCCGGCCCATGCTGGAGCAGTTCTTGCAGCAGCAGATGAAAGAGGTCGTGCCCTACGATAGCTGTCTGCAAGGTCTGCAGCAGGTGGCGACGACCCTGTTGCGAGGTCAAGCATGAGTAAGGCACTGCAATTACTGGCGGAGAGGCTACATGAAGCCGAGGATCGCGCCGCCCGGGTCTTGGCCCAGGCCAGGCAGGATCAGCAGCGCTTTGAGATGCAACTGGATGCCTTGAACCAGTATCGGCAGAACTACTCTACTCAGCTGACTGAGCGGGGTAGTCAGGGGTTGACCGGCTTGCAGTTTGGCCACTTTCAGGCCTTCATCAATAAGTTGGATCATGCGTCAAAACAACAGCTGGAAGGGTTGAACCAGGTACGCCAGGTGACGGAAAAACGTCGTCAGGAGTGGCTGGAGTTGCAGCAGCAGCGTAAGGCGCTGGAGACCCTGCTGGAGCGCAAGGCCAGCAAGGAGGCGCAGCGCTTGGCCCGACAAGAGCAAAAATTGCTCGATGAGTTTTCCACCTTCCAACATTTTCACCGCCAGACTAACGAGAATAGTTAACTCAGATTCACTCGCGTCTTTCTCGCCTATTCCTCCTTTCTATTCATTCCCTAGCATCATGACCATCAATACCTGGTCTGAATGTTGCTAGTAAAAGGCATGATGTGCGTGATCATAGCCGCAGGCGCGGGGTGATGCCGCGTTATCATCCGCTTTTTTAACTTCAACAGGCTCTGAGTCCAGAGTAGGTGGTCGCCGATGCTGCAATCGATAACAACAGCCAAGCTGGAGAGTGTCTCTGAGGGGCCGGCTCAATCTGCTCTTCCGGCTAATCGTGGCGATAGTGGTTTTTCGGCTCTCATGGATAAGCAGCGTTCTGGCACCGATGCCCGCCTATCTGCGGACGCTTCACTGGAAGCCGGCAAGGCACAGGCCAGCATCGAGGCGGCGGATCTGCGGCAAGAACGCCTCAGTGCAGAGGATGAGGCAGCGCCCGAAGTCACTGATGGCGAGAGTAAGATGAGTCATGGGGTGCATACCGCTACTCCCCAGGCATCTAAGGGCGCTAAAACGGGCAAGCAAGAGCAGCAAGAAGCGACGATAGACTTTTTACAACATCTGCAAGCCTCGTTAGTGACTCCGACCGAGTTGGGTTTACCCAAGGAGGGGGATGAGGCCTCTAACTCCGACTCCGCTACGGATAGCGACTCAGTCACGAGTCGTGATGTCGCTGAGACGTCGAGCAAAACGGGTCATCAAGCACAGGGCGGCAAACTATTGCCGCAAGAGCGTGATGGTGAGGCTGTGCTCTCTTTGTCCATGCTACCGTTGAGCGGTTCCTCAGCGCCTGTCGGTAGTGGATCGGCAGCCGAGGAGCAAGATACGGCACTGGAGCTGATGGTCAGTCAGGGTGGGGGTCAGTTGCCACCCATTTCGGGGCAGCACTCTGCTGCCGCTGGGGTTGACGCGGATCCTTTGCTCACCGATGCCAAGGGAAAACCCCGCTTGTTGGCGGAGCACGCTCGAACTCTTGGCAGTACAGCTGCCGCACAAACTCAAACCGATACCGAGGCAACGGCGAGTCTGAGCTCAAAATTGCAGGTAGCATCAGAGACAACGCAAGAGCCGAGTACGTCCACGGATCTCTCTGCGGCGAACAAAGGCCAAGAGGTAGCCAAGTCGCTAGCCACGCCAGAGGCGAGTGGCAAAGGCGAGGCGGATCGAACTGTTGCATCCTCTTCCTCTTCACCCCAGAGGGATCTTCAGCCAGCCATGGACTCGGCAGAGCCTATGGTGGGGAGGGATACCGTTGGCGCGGCAGCGACGGCGGTGGTCGATGCCGCGGCGAGCCTGGTATCGACCGAGAGCTCGGCGACGTCCGCTGCGGCACCCCCAAGCAAGAGTAAAGCTGAGCCGACGCTAGGTGAGTTACCTCAGGGGGATACGCAACGCATTGTCACCCTGTTGGGCGAGGAGAGTAAGGAAAAGAGCCTGGGTAAAGCCAATAAGCTGGAGCAGCCGGTCGCAGAGAGCGGGCCGCAGACATCAAGCGGTATGGCTGAGCCGGTCAACCCAAGCCATCTGGCGCAGGTGGCGCATGCAACGCCTGCAACGCCTGCGCAGTCTGGAACGACGCCGTTGACGGCAGCGGCCGAGCGGGGGAGCGAGATCTATCGTGAACTGGCAGCGGTCAACATGGAGTCCCATAGCAAGGCGGCGCCTGAGCTTGCCGAGCGTTTGACTCTGATGATAGGGCAGAAATGGCAAGAGGCAGAGCTGGAACTGGAGCCCCGAGGCATGGGTAAGATGACCATTCAGCTTTCCATTGGCCAGGATCAGCAGGCCAGCGTGCAGTTTATCGTGCAGCAACACCACTCCCGCGAGGCGGTGGAGCAAACCCTGCCTAAACTTAGAGAAATGTTGGCTCAGCAGGGCATACAGTTGAATCAGGCCACGGTGCAGCAACAGGCATCGGGGCAGGGGCAGAGCGGGCAATCTGGCCAGTGGTCGGCGCAAGCCGGGGGCGAGAGCTCAAGCGGGCGGGGTCAGTCGAGTAGCCAGGGCCGTGGGGCGGAAAGCCAAGCCGGTGAAGTGTCCGAGCAGAATCTGAGCGTTCGCTCGCGCCAGGCCGCAGGAATTGATTTCTACGCTTGATGCCGGTGGCAGGGAGCTTATGATTAGGCCCCAGAATGCGGGTGACTCAAGGATTAGGACGCGCTCATGGCAGAAGAAGAGAAACTGGAACTTAAAACCAGTGGTGGCAAGAAAAAACTGATCATCATCATAGCGCTGGCGCTGTTGTTGATCGGGGGCGGTGTGGGCGGCTGGCTCATGTTTGCCGGTGGTGGCCATACAGCCGAAAAGAGTGCCGAGCCTGGGGGCAAGAGCCCAGAGGAGATCGCTGCCGAAAAGGCCGCCAAACAGGCTGTATATGTGGTCTTGCCTAATCCCTTTGTCTTCAACGTCACGGGTAAGCCCAAGGATCGCATGGTGCAGATCAAAGTGGCCTTGTTGGTGCGCGGCCCAGAAAATGAAGCATTGGCCAAACTGCATACGCCTCTAGTCGAGGGGGCGTTACTTAAGGTGGTTTCTACCTTTACTTCCGATGACATCATTACCATAGAGGGTAAGGCCAAGCTGCGCAGCGAAGCGCTGAAAGCCATTCAGGCATCCATGAGTGAAGTGACCCAGAAACCCGTGGTGGAGCAGTTGCTGTTCACCGGGTTTGTCATGCAGTAGAGGGACGAGCGTGAGCGATATATTAAGCCAGGATGAAATCGACGCCCTATTACATGGGGTCGATGAGGTCGAAGAGGAGGAGGTCAGCGCGGGAGCCGCACCCGGTATCGTCTCCTTTGACTTTTCCTCTCAGGATCGCATCGTCCGCGGGCGTATGCCCACGCTGGAGTTGGTGAATGAGCGGTTTGCCCGCCACATGCGGATCAGCCTGTTTAACATGATGCGCAGGACCGCTGAAGTCTCCATCAACGGCGTGCAGATGCTCAAGTTCGGCGAATACGTCCATACCCTGTTTGTGCCTACCAGTCTGAACATGGTGCGGTTCCGCCCACTCAAGGGGACGGCGCTTATCACCATGGAAGCCCGTCTGGTGTTTATCCTGGTGGAAAACTTCTTCGGTGGTGATGGCCGTTACCATGCCAAGATCGAGGGGCGAGAATTCACTCCCACAGAGCGACGCATCATCCAGATGCTGCTCAAGTTGGTGTTTGAGGACTATAAAGAGGCCTGGGCACCGGTCATGGATGTGGAGTTTGAATACCTGGACTCCGAAGTGAACCCGGCAATGGCCAACATAGTCAGCCCTACCGAAGTCATAGTGGTCAGCTCCTTCCATATCGAACTGGATGGCGGCGGCGGTGATTTCCATGTGGCCATGCCTTACTCCATGCTGGAGCCGATCCGTGAATTGCTGGATGCCGGGGTGCAGAGTGACAAGGGCGATACCGACTTGCGTTGGAGCAAGGCGTTACGTGACGAGATCATGGACGTCAAGGTGGGGATCAGCGCCAAATTACTGGAGACCGAGATCACGCTTCGCCGCCTGATGGAGTTGCAAGCGGGGGATATTATCCCTGTGGTGATGCCAGATAGCCTGCTGTTGGCGGTGGAGGATCTGCCCACTTTCCGTGGCAAGCTGGGACGCACCCATGAGAAGGTGGCGATCAAAATTACCGAAAAAATTAAGCGCCCCGAGTCAGTCAAGAATGAGATGACTCTGGTAACTCGTCGCGGCATGCCGATAGATGGCATGGCCGAGCTGGATCAGCTGGAACAATCGATTGAGGATGATAATTGATGGATGATCAAGATCTGATGGCAGATGCCTGGGCTGAGGCGCTGGGTGAACAGAGTGCTGCCGAGATTAAGCCCGCCGAGTTGGAAGAGTTCAGCTCTGATTCTCCCATCAGTGCTGAAGAACGTCGCAAACTGGATGCGATTCTGGATATTCCAGTCACTATCACCATGGAAGTGGGGCGTAGCCAGATCAGCATTCGTAATCTGTTGCAGCTGAACCAGGGCTCGGTCGTGGAGCTGGATCGGGTGGCCGGTGAGCCACTGGATGTCTTGGTGAACGGCACCCTGATTGCTCACGGCGAGGTAGTGGTGGTAAACGATAAGTTCGGTATTCGCCTTACCGATGTCATCAGCCAGACCGAACGGATCAAAAAACTGAAATGATGAAACCTTGGCCATGGCTGTTTGCTTTGGTGGCTAGCCCTGTCTGGGCGGCACCGGGAGATATTACAACGGGGTTGGGACAGTGGTTGCTCAGCTGTTTCCTGGTCATCGGGTTTATTCTGTTGCTGGCCTGGTTCATGAAGAAGAGCCGATTGATCCAGCCTATGGCCCAGGGGCAGCTCAGGGTGTTGAGCTCGTTACCGTTAGGCACCCGGGAGCGTTTGCTGGTGGTCAAGGTCGGAGAGCAGCAACTGCTCCTGGGGGTGACGCCGGGAAATATTCGTTTCTTGTGTCAGCTGGAGCAGCCGCTGGATGAGCAGCAACTGCCGCAACCCTTTGCCACCCAGTTGGGCAAATTGATGAATCGACAGGTCCGGCCGTCAGTGTCAGCTGCGAGTGAGGGTAAGCATGAGACTTAATGGCGGGTTCTTGTTGCTATTGTGTTGCTTGGTGCCCTGTTTTGCCTGGGCCCAGGATGCGGGTTTGTCGGCGGTGACGGTGACAACTCGGCCGGATGGATCTCAGGAATACAGTCTGACCCTGCAGATCCTGATCCTGATGACCCTGCTGACCTTCTTGCCCTCCATCGTCATCATGATGACCTCCTTTACCCGCATCATAGTGGTGCTCTCTATATTGCGGCAGGCGCTGGGATTACAGCAGAGCCCCTCCAACCAGGTGTTGGTCGGTCTGACCCTGTTTCTCTCCCTGTTTATCATGGCACCTGTGTTTGATCGCATTAATAACGAGGCGCTACAGCCCTATCTGCAGGAGGAGATCACCTCTCGCGAGGCTTTCGATAAGGCTCAGGTACCACTACACCAGTTTATGCTGGGACAGACGCGGATCAAGGATCTCAACACCTTTTTGGAGTTTGCCGATCTGCATGTGGAGAAGCCTGAAGAGGTGCCGATGCGGGTTTTGATCCCGGCCTTCATGATCAGTGAACTGAAGACGGCCTTCCAGATAGGTTTCATGATTTTTCTGCCCTTCCTGGTAATCGATCTGGTGATCGCCAGTATCTTGATGGCCATGGGGATGATGATGCTCTCGCCCATGATCATCTCTTTGCCCTTCAAACTGATGTTGTTTGTCATGGTGGATGGCTGGGGCCTTATCATGGGGAGTCTGGTGAGCAGCTATGGCATTGGAGGGGGCTGATGAATCCGGAGACGTTTGTCGATGTGTTTCGCGAGGCGTTGGCTATCGTCAGCTTGCTGGTCAGTGCCACCATACTGCCCAGTCTGCTGGTTGGCCTGGTGGTCTCCATCTTTCAGGCTGCCACCTCAATTAACGAACAGACCTTGAGCTTTCTGCCCCGTCTGCTGGTTACTCTGGCCGCCCTCTCCATGGGTGCACACTGGGGGCTGGAGCGGCTGATGGACTTCTTTATCATGATAGTGCATCAGATCCCCGAGGTCTTGGGATGAACTATCCGGCCGAGCTGGTGATGGAGTGGATTGCCTCCTACGCTTGGCCCTACTCACGCCTGGCCGCCATGGTGATGTCGATGTTCGTCATTGGCTCCCAGAACGTCCCCGTCATGTTGCGGGCCAAACTGGCCATAGTGCTGACTGTGGTGATAGCACCCATGTTGCCCACCATGCCCGCCGTCGAACTCTTCAGTGTCCAGGGGGCGCTCATCACCAGCCAGCAGGTGCTGATTGGTGTGGCCATGGGCTTCGCCTCTCAGCTGCTAAGCCAGACCTTCATCATGGCCGGACAGGTCATTGCCATGCAGACCAGTTTGGGCTTCGCCTCCCTGGTGGATCCTATCAATGGGGGCTCGACCCCTGTCATTGGCCAACTCTACCTGATGCTGGGCGCCCTGGTCTTTTTTGCCATCGACGGCCATCTGACCATGCTGCACCTACTGGTGCTGAGCTTCACTACCCTGCCGATTTCGACTACCGGGATCTCTCTTGACGGATTGCAGAGTCTGTTTGGGTTCATGACCGTCATGTTCCAGATGGCGGTCTCCGTCTCCTTGTCGGCCATAGTGGCCATGCTGCTTATCAACTTTGCCTTTGGCGTTATGACCCGGGCTGCGCCTCAACTCAACATCTTCAGCATGGGCTTTGCGGTCAGCATGGTGTGTGGCTTGCTGGTGCTCTGGCTCTCCCTCGGTGGCTTCATGGAGCACTTCTTGCTGCATTGGCAGCAGGTACAGGGGTTGATCTGTACCCTCATCAATACTCAGTGCGAAGGGGGTTAAGATGGCTGAGTCGGATGGTCAGGAAAGAACAGAAGCCCCCACAGGCAGGCGACTGCAACAAGCCAAAGAGAAGGGACAGATCGCCCGCTCCAAGGAGATGGGGACGGCCGTGGTGTTGCTGACCGGGGTGATAGGCCTGATGTTGACAGGGCGCTGGCTTGCCGAAACCATGATGGGTGTTTGGCGTAGTAACTTTAGTTTTGAACGTGAGCTAGTCTTTGACCCGGACAACATGCTGACAGCCCTGGAAGCCGATCTTGGCAACCTGATGGGCCCGCTGCTGACCCTGTTCATCTTGATCCTGATCGCCTCGGTTTTGGGGAACGTGCTGATCGGGGGCTTTAACTTCAGTGGTGAGGCGATACTGCCCAAGTTCAACAAGCTCAACCCTATCAGCGGGATCAAGCGGATGTTTGGTGTCCAGTCGCTGATTGAGCTGGTGAAGTCGATTGGCAAGGTGCTGTTCATTGCCATCATGGCCTGGGTGGTTTTCAAGGCCAACTTTGCCCACATCATGGATTTGAGTCAGCGTCAGTTTCCATTTGCCATTGAGGACGCGCTGCAGATCTCCCTGTGGATTGGCTTGTTGCTCTGCTGTGCCCTGTTGCCCATTGTCATGATTGATGTCCCTTTTCAGTTATGGAATCACTCCCGCCAACTGAAGATGACCAAGCAGGAGGTCAAGGACGAGTATAAGGACTCCGAGGGCAAGCCCGAGGTCAAAGGGCGGATGCGGCAGATGCAATTCGAGATGGCTAATCGTCGCATGATGGCCGAGGTGCCCAAGGCCGATGTGGTGGTGACCAACCCAACCCACTACTCGGTGGCGCTGAAATATGACAAAAGTAAACCCGGCGCCGCCCCCGTGGTGGTGGCGAAGGGCGTGGATGAAGTGGCGATGAAGATCCGTGAAATTGCCCGTGAATACCAGGTACCCATGGTGGCATCGCCGCCTCTGACTCGAGCCTTGTATCACACCACCAAACTGGATCATGAAATCCCCGAAGGACTCTTCGTGGCGGTGGCCCAGATCCTGGCTTATGTCTACCAACTGCAAGCCTATCGCAAGGGGCGTGCCGAGGCACCACGCAAGCCGCCTTCGGATCTGCCTATTCCCGATGAGCTGCGCTATTGACGTTTTTTTGGCGCCCAGAGCGTGAGCTGTATAACCATCTGAAAAATAAGTAATTAATTAGTGGCTCGTATTTTGCTAGTCTTTGGTTAGTATTTCTAGTCGAAGCTATGCCATGGAATTGAAAGCTGTTCTTGATTCGCTGGGGCTTAATCGAAGCATGCTGAGCAAGGGGCTAGGTACGCCTCTGCTGGTGCTGGCCTCCCTGGGCATGGTGGTTTTGCCCATGCCGACTTTCCTGCTGGACATACTCTTTACCTTCAACATCGCCCTTGCCCTAGTCGTCTTGCTGGTTTCCGTCTACACCAAGCGTCCTCTGGATTTCGCCGCGTTTCCCACTATCTTGCTGGTGGCCACCCTGCTGCGTCTGGCGCTTAACGTGGCCTCGACCCGGGTGGTGCTGCTGGAGGGGCATAATGGCCCCGGGGCCGCCGGTCATGTGATCGAGGCCTTCGGTAACGTGGTGATCGGCGGCAACTACGCGGTCGGTCTCATCGTCTTTATCATCTTGATGATCATCAACTTTGTCGTGGTCACCAAGGGGGCTGGCCGTATCGCCGAGGTGAGTGCCCGTTTTACCCTGGATGCCATGCCAGGGAAGCAGATGGCCATAGATGCCGACTTGAATGCCGGTCTCATCAATCAGGATGATGCCAAGCGGCGGCGCCAGGAGGTGACAGGGGAGGCCGACTTCTACGGCTCCATGGATGGTGCCTCCAAGTTTGTGAAAGGGGATGCCGTAGCCGCTATCCTCATCATGTTTATCAACATCATTGGTGGCCTGATTGTCGGCATGGTCCAGCATGGGTTGGGTTTTGCCGAGGCCACCACCATCTATACCCTGCTGACCATAGGCGATGGCCTGGTGGCCCAGATCCCCTCCCTGCTGCTCTCCATCGCCGCTGCTATCATAGTCACCCGGCAAAATAGCGAGCAGGACATGGGCAACGTCATGCTCTCCCAGATGTTCGCGGATCCCAAGGCGCTGAGTATTGCTTCCGGTATTTTGGTGGTGATGGGGCTGGTGCCGGGTATGCCCCATTTCGCCTTCCTGTTGCTGGGGAGTGCCTCGGGGGGGGTCACCTGGTGGGTTTATAAGCGTAACAAGGCCAATCAGTTAGCCGCAGCCAACCGTGCCTTGGCTCCGGTGGAGAGTGCGGGTGTGCCCGAGCACAAGGATCTAAGTTGGGATGATGTGAGTCCAGTGGATGTGATTGGACTGGAGGTGGGTTATCGGCTTATTCCCATGGTTGATCGCAGCCAGGGGGGTGAGTTGCTCAATCGTATCAAGGGGGTGCGCAAGAAGCTCTCCCAGGAGCTGGGCTTCCTCATTCCACCCGTGCATATCCGTGACAACCTGGATCTGCCGCCCAATCAGTATCGCATTACCCTGATGGGGGTGAATACCGGTGAGGCGGATGTTTATCACGACCGGGAGATGGCTATTAATCCTGGCCAGGTATTTGGTGCGTTGCAGGGGATCGAGACCCGGGATCCGGCCTTTGGTTTGGATGCCATCTGGATCAACCGGGACCAGGTCGATCAGGCCCATAGCCTGGGCTATACGGTGGTGGATGCCTCCACCGTGATTGCCACCCATATGAGCCAGTTGTTGACCAATCACGCGGCACAACTCTTGGGTCATGAAGAGGTGCAAAACCTGCTGGATATGGTGGGGCGCAGTCAGCCCAAGCTGGTGGAGGGGCTGATCCCGGGCGTCATGCCGCTGGGGACTCTGGTCAAGGTATTGCAGAACCTGCTGATCGAGGGAGTGCCCATTCGGGATATGCGTACCATACTGCAGACACTGGTGGAGTATGCGTCTCGTAGCCAGGATCCCGAAGTATTGACCGCTGCCTGCCGGATTGCCCTGCGTCGCCTGATAGTACAGGAGATAGTGGGAGGGGAGTCGACCATTCCGGTCATCACTCTGGCTCCTGAGCTGGAACGTATATTGCATCAGTCCCTGCAGGCGGGAGGCCCGGAAGGGGCAGGTATCGAGCCTGGATTGGCCGAGCGGATGCAGCAATCCTTGACTGAGGCGGCACAACGGCAGGAACTGGATGGGCAAGCCGCCGTCCTGTTAACATCGGGTGTGCTGCGGAACACCTTGGCTCGTTTCGTAAAAAATGCCATTCCAGGGTTACGGGTGCTCTCTTATCAAGAAATCCCTGATGATAAACAGATCCGCATCGTGAGCGCAGTTGGCCAGCAATAGCGACGCACGGGAGGTTTAGGTGAAGATTAAGCGTTTTTTTGCCAAGGATATGCGTACCGCTCTGGCTGAGGTGAAAGAGACTCTGGGGCCGGATGCGGTGATCATGTCCAACAAAAAGGTCTCCGGGGGCATAGAGATAGTCGCTGCCGTCGATTACCAGAATCAAGTGGCACCTCCTGTGGCTGAAGGGAAGCGGGAGGTGCGGGACGATAGCGTCAAACTATCGACGCATGCCCGTGCGTCCGAAAATTTTTCTAGCCAACTGGCGTTAAATAGTCAAAAACATGACGACAGTGACACCTTTCCCGATAGTCTGAGCGCCCTGCTGGCACGTCAACAGCCTAAGAGTCATGGCCATGGCGGCGGGGAGGTCGGTGCGCCGCGCACACTGGCCGAACAGTCGCAGTTTTCCGAGCCCCGTGATGCATCTCGGCGCTCTGCTCCGCTCCGTGGCGCGGCACCTGTGGCGCTCCCCGCTCGTGATAAAGAGATGGAGACCATGCGTGCCGAACTCACCTCCATCCGCAAGCTGTTGCAACATCAGCTCTCCGGTTTGATGTGGCAGGAGGTCGAGCGGCGTGAGCCGGTGCGGGCCCTGTTGATCAAGCAGTTGGTCAAAGGCGGATTTGACGATGCTTTTGCCGAACAGTTGGCGGCGCTCATCCCCGAAGAGGTGCCATTGCATGAGGCTTGGGGTCTATTGCAACGGGTGTTGACCGAGCAGGTGCGAACCGGCGACGACGACATATTGCGTCACGGTGGCGCCGTGGCTCTGCTGGGACCTACCGGTGTGGGCAAAACCACCACCATTGCTAAGCTGGCGGCCCGTTTCGCCATGAAATATGGCGCCGAGCAAGTGGCTCTCATCACCACGGATCACTACCGTATTGGCGCCCATGAGCAGTTGCAAACCTATGGCCGGATCATGGGGTGCCTGGTGCGCCCGGTAGCCGATGTCGAAGAGTTGTCTGCAGCACTTTACCAATTACGTAATCGCCGTCTGGTATTGATCGACACCGCAGGTATGGGGCAGCGCGATGTGCGCCTCACCGAGCAACTGGATACCCTGGTCAAAAATGCCAAGGTGCGCATTCGCAACTATTTGGTGCTGCCGGCAACCTCTCAACGTCGGGTATTGCAGGAGGCCTATGAGCACTTTCGGCGGGTGCCACTGAGTGGCTGTATTCTCACCAAGCTGGATGAAAGTCTGAACCTGGGAGATGTGCTGAGTATGTGTATTAAAAACGCCTTGCCGATCAGCTATGTCACCGATGGCCAGAGAGTGCCAGAAGATTTACAGGTAGCCAATGCTTCCGAATTGGTCGCTGCCACCCTACGTCAGTTGGAAGATGAGCGGACTCAGAATCATTTCTGGGGCCACGAGGGCGATCGAGCCGACCACATGGAGTTTTATAAATAAAATGAATAATCAATTTCTCGATCAAGCCAGTGGTCTGCGCAAGATGCGCACTAACAATCGCGTCAAGGTCATCACTGTCACCGGGGGTAAGGGTGGCGTGGGTAAGTCTAACGTCACCTTGAATGTGGCCGTGGCCATGGCGGCCCAGGGCAAGCGGGTGCTGGTGTTGGATGCTGACCTAGGTTTGGCCAATATTGACGTCATGTTGGGGCTACGTGTGCAGCGCAACCTCTCCCATGTGCTATCTGGTGAATGCACCCTGGATGAGATCATAGTCGAAGGCCCCTATGGACTGATGATCATTCCCGCCACCTCGGGTACGCAGTCCATGGTTGAATTGAAGGCCGCCGAGCATGCGGGGCTCATTCGCGCATTCAGCGACATGAAGACGCCAATTGATATCCTGTTGGTGGATACTGCTGCCGGCATTTCTGACATGGTGTTGAGTTTTGCCCGTGCGGCTCAGGATATCATGGTGGTGGTGTGTGATGAGCCAACCTCGATAACCGATGCCTATGCGCTCATCAAGATACTCTCTCGCGAATATGGAGTCTTCCGTTTCAAGGTGGTTGCCAACATGGTGCGGAGCATGCGAGAGGGGCAGGATTTATTTACCAAACTGACGCGGGTGACGGATAGGTTTCTGGATGTCTCACTGGAGTTAGTGGCCTGTATTCCCTACGATAATAATGTGCGGCAAGCGGTGAGGAAGCAGAAGGTTATAGTGGATGCATTTCCCAAGTCACCGGCTGCCCTGGCATTCCGTGCCTTGGCTAATAAGGCCATGAGTTGGCCGACACCTCATCAACCAGGTGGCCATCTGGAGTTCTTTATCGAAACCCTGTTACATAAACCAGCGTTAGTACAGGAAAGTATTCGTGAATAAAGCCCATGCTTATGTTCGTCATCAAGACGCCAATGCGTTGGTGGAGCGCCATGCGCTGCTGGTCAAACGCATAGGCCAACACCTGATGGCCAGACTACCAAGCAGTGTTCAGCTGGATGACCTGGTTCAGGCGGGCATGATTGGCTTGTTGGAGGCTGCGCGAAATTATGATGGCAGCAAGGGAGCAAGTTTCGAGACATTTGCGGGCATTCGTATTCGTGGTGCCATGATTGATGAAATCCGCCGTGGTGACTGGGTGCCACGCTCTGTGCATCGTAATAGCCGTCGTATCTCTGAGGCTATTGATGATGTTGAACAGAGGCTGGGTCGCGATGCTCGTGATCAGGAGGTGGCTGAACATCTCGATGTCACCTTGGATGAGTACCACAGTATGCTCAATGAGTCGGCTTGTGGCCGGATCATTGGCATTGAGGATTTGGGGATAACCGAGGATGTGCTCGGTGCACCTTCCGATGAACAAGAAGACAATCGCACCTTTTCAGGAATTGCCAACGAACGTTTCCAGGATGCACTGGCTAATGGTATTTCTACCTTGCCGGAAAGGGAGGCGCTGGTTTTATCGCTTTATTATGACGAAGAGCTCAATTTGAAAGAAATTGGTCAGGTTCTCAGCGTCAGCGAGTCTCGCGTCAGCCAAATTCATAGCCAAGCCATGCATAGATTGCGGGCCAGAATGAAAGATTGGAACTGACCGCACACAGCTTGTCTACACTGATAGGCAAGGGTGAGGCATAATAAAAGTATTATTGTTATAAACAGCATGAGTTCGGGCTGTGTTTGGCAGCCACCTAGGAGGGTATTTTGGATAAGAACATGAAAATCCTCATTGTTGATGATTTCTCAACAATGCGCCGGATCATCAAAAACTTGCTGCGTGATCTGGGGTTTAACAACACCCATGAAGCGGACGATGGCAATACGGCACTACCCATGCTGAAAAATGGTGATTTCGAGTTTGTTGTTACTGACTGGAATATGCCGGGTATGCAGGGGATCGATTTGCTCAAAGCCATTCGTGCGGATGACAAACTAAACCATCTGCCGGTATTGATGGTAACGGCTGAAGCGAAACGTGAACAGATTATTGAGGCTGCTCAGGCCGGGGTAAATGGTTATATCGTCAAACCCTTTACGGCTGCCACCCTTAAGGAAAAACTGGACAAAATTTTCGAGCGCATTGGCTAACGAGGTGGTGGTATGAAGGTCGATGCACCTCTGATTAGTCTGGAGCAGGCTAAATCGCTCGTTGCATATTTGGAGCAGGGTGAGCAAGCCGCGGCTGATCAGCTGTTGGCTGAGATCTGCTCGCATAATGCCAATGACCTGTTTGAGCAGATTGGGCATCTGACCCGACAGTTGCATACCTCACTCAATGATTTTCAGTTAGATCCTCGCATCCCTCACTTGGCGACTCAGGAAATCCCCGATGCCAAGGAGCGTCTTAGCTATGTCATCACCATGACAGATCAAGCGGCTAATCGCACTATGGATGCGGTAGAGGCCAGCCTGCCGTTGGCCGATGCCTTGACTGCGCGTATTCAACAGGTGCAACCCAGTTGGCGTGCCCTGATGAGTCGGCGTTTGGCTTTGGGTGAGTTCAAGGTGCTTTGTCATCAACTGGATGCATTCATCAACCAGTCTGAGCAGGATGCCAGCCAACTGCATTCACTGTTGACCGATATTCTTATGGCGCAGGATTTTCAGGATTTGACCGGGCAGATGATTCGCAAGGTCATCACCCTAGTGCAAGAGGTGGAGACCCAACTGGTTGAGATGCTACTGGTCTTTGGGGAGCCAGAGACGGCGAAGGTTGAACCCGTACCCGTTACTCGCTGCATCAAGGCTGAAGGGCCAATAATTAACAAGGATAAACGGACTGATGTCGTGGCAAGTCAGGATGATGTCGATGATTTGCTGTCAAGTCTAGGATTCTGAGGGAGTAAATATGGGCTACGAAGTTGATGAAGACATACTGCAGGACTTTTTAGTCGAGGCATCTGAGATCCTAGAGCAGTTGTCGGAACAGTTGGTTGACCTGGAAAAGCGTCCCGATGATCGTGAGCTGCTCAACGCCATCTTCCGTGGTTTTCATACGGTAAAGGGGGGCGCTGGCTTTCTCTCGCTCACCGAGTTGGTCGATGCCTGCCATGGTGCAGAAAACGTCTTCGATACCTTGCGCAACGGGCAACGGAAAGTTGATTCCGAGTTGATGGATGTGATACTGCAGGCGCTGGACGCGATCAACGAAATGTTTGCGCAAGTGCAAAACCGTGAGGCCTTGATCCCTGCCAGTCCCGAGGTGTTGGCCGCGTTACATGTTCTGAGTAAACCCGCTTCGTCCGAAGAGTTGGCGGCCAAGGCCAGGGCGGCAGCGCCTGCCGCAGCCCAAGCCCCCTCTGCTCCTGCTGCCTCTGCCTCGTCCATTGATGAAATCAGTCAGGATGAATTTGATCGCCTGCTGGATGAGCTGCATGGTAGCGGCAAAACGCCTAAGGCACAGGTTCAGGCCGACGTGTCACAGAGCGATATTACCGATGATGAATTTGAGGCTCTGCTGGATCAGTTGCATGGGCAGGGCAAGCATGCAGGCATTCCCAGTATTGCTGAGGTGCTGGAAACGGCCAGTCAGCATATTCAGAGTGCTCAGTCTGAAGCTGATGCGCTCATCAACGATGATGAGTTCGAGCGGCTGCTAGATGAATTACATGGCAAGGGTAAGGCACCGGTGGGGCCTGCAGTGGCTAGTGAACCGGGCTCAGATGCCGCAGGGCTCAAACCCGTCATTGTCGCTCCGGTTGCTCAAGCCCAACAGCAATCTCAGCAGGTGCAGAATGATACTACGGTCCGCGTGGATACTCGGACTCTGGATGTCATCATGAATATGGTGGGTGAGTTGGTGCTGGTGCGTAATCGCCTAGTTAGCTTGGGTATTGCCAGTAATAACGAAGAGATGTCCAAGGCGGTTTCCAATTTGGATGTGGTAACGGCCGATTTGCAAGGCGCCGTCATGAAGACGCGTATGCAGCCTATCAAGAAGGTGTTTGGTCGTTTTCCGCGAGTGGTGCGTGACTTGGCTCGTAGCCTGAAGAAAGAGATTAACCTGGTCATGGAAGGGGAAGAGACGGATCTAGACAAGAACCTGGTAGAGGCGCTGGCCGATCCTATGGTTCACTTGGTTCGTAACTCCTGTGACCATGGTATCGAGTTACCCGAAGAACGGCTTAAGGCCGGCAAGCCAAAAGTTGGGACTATTCGCCTCAGCGCTTCCCAAGAAGGGGATCATATTCTGCTACTCATCGAAGATGATGGCGCCGGAATGGACCCCGAAAAGTTGAAGTCAATTGCCATCAAACGTGGCGTTCTCGATCCCGAAGTGGCTAGCCGTATGAGCGATGCCGAGGCCTATAACCTGATTTTTGCGCCCGGTTTTTCGACCAAGCAGGAGATTTCCGAGGTGTCGGGGCGTGGTGTGGGCATGGATGTGGTCAAGACCAGCATTACCCAACTCAACGGCTCCATCCGCATTCACTCCGAGAAGGGAAGCGGCACTCGTTTGGAGATAAAGGTTCCCCTGACGCTGGCTATTTTGCCCACTCTGATGGTGGAAATTGGACAGCAAACATTTGCTCTTCCATTAAGCAGCGTCAATGAGATTTTTCATCTGGATTTGACTCGCTCCAAGATGGTCGATGGTCAGCTGACCATCATAGTCAGAGATAAGGCCATTCCGCTTTTCTACTTGCAAGACTGGCTGATACGCGGCGCGCGTAGAGGTAGCACTCGCAAGGAGAAGGGGCATGTGGTCATAGTGCAGATTGGTACACAGCATATCGGTTTTGTAGTCGATAATTTGATTGGCCAGGAAGAGGTAGTGATCAAGCCGCTGGACAAGTTACTGCATGGCACGCCCGGCATGGCTGGAGCTACCATTACCAGTGATGGCGGCATTGCACTCATCCTGGATGTACCCAATTTATTGAAAGCGTATGCACGCCGACATTGATGGAGCGAAAGAATAGATGGCAGTTAAGGTATTGGTTGTAGACGACTCCAGCTTCTTTCGACGTCGGGTTAGCGAAATCATCAATCAGGATCCGACCCTGGAGGTGGTTGACACCGCACAAAATGGGCGAGAGGCGGTAGAGAAGGCACTGAGTCTGCATCCTGATGTGATCACTATGGACATTGAAATGCCGATTATGGACGGCATAACGGCCGTACGTGAAATCATGGCAAAGTGCCCTACGCCTATCTTGATGTTTTCATCTCTGACCCATGAAGGGGCTAAATCTACTCTGGAGGCGTTAGAGGCTGGCGCCTTGGATTTTTTGCCGAAAAAGTTCGAGGACATTGCCAGAGACAAAGAAGAAGCAATTAAGCTGTTGCAACAACGGGTTAAGGCCATAGCTCGCCGTCATAGCTTCATGGCCCCTCGAGCGGCAGCAGTGGCACCGACGCCTTCATTAGGTAGCACCACTTCCGCTGTTACTCGTGCTGCTGTGTTGGGACGATCATCGCTGCCTCAACCCGCACCATCGCCGGTTGAGCGAGCGGCCCTGGTTGCTTTTAAAAAATCGGGTAAGTCATATCAGCTTCTGGCTATTGGTACCTCGACCGGGGGCCCCGTTGCGCTACAGGCTGTACTGACGCAACTGCCGTCTAATTTTCCTTACCCCATTCTGCTTATCCAACATATGCCTGCGACGTTTACCGCGGCCTTTGCTGCTCGCCTCAATACGCTGTGTCAGATTAATGTAAAAGAGGCTGAGGATGGTGACTTGTTGCGTCCTGGTTGCGCCTATCTGGCTCCAGGGGGGAAGCAGATGATGTTGGATGGCCGTGGCAACGGTGCGCGTATCCGGATCATCGAAGGCAACGATAAAGTTAACTATAAGCCTTGTGTAGATATCACTTTTGCCTCACTGGCCAAGAGTCACAACGACAAGGTACTGGCCATAGTCCTTACCGGAATGGGGGCGGATGGCCGGGACGGAGCGCGCCTGCTCAAGGAGCAGGGGGCAACCATCTGGGCGCAGGATGAAGCCAGCTGTGTTGTCTATGGCATGCCGCAAGCCGTTGCCAAGGCGGGGATAGCCTCAGAGTCTCTGCCTCTGGATAGAATTGCACAACGGATCCTGGTTGAAATAGGGCGATAATATGAGTCTCATCGGTATCTTTGTTGCACTAGCTTTCATCATTGGGGCCAACCTGCTGGAAGGTGGGCACCCCAGTGCTCTGCTGAATATGCCTGCTTTCCTCATCGTTATCGGTGGAGCGATTGGGGCTGTCATGGTGCAGTTTTCGTTTGGGGTATTGATAGGCTCTCTCAAGCAATGTAAGTGGCTGCTGGCTGGACCAAAACTTGATCTGAATGCCCAAGTGGAGCTGCTTGAGGGCATGTCAACCACGGCTCGGCAACAGGGTCTCTTGGCCTTGGAAAATCAAGTGGCGCAGATTGACGATCCTTTCACCCGCAACGGGTTGCAGATGATAGTTGATGGGGTTGATAAAGAGCAGTTACATCAATTACTCGAAAATGGCATCGAGATGGAACAGCATGAACTGGAGCAGTCCGTGAAAGTATTTGAAGCTCTAGGAGGATATGCGCCAACTATGGGGATCCTGGGCGCTGTACTGGGTCTTATTCACGCCATGGGACTACTGGATCAACCGGAAAAACTGGGGCCAGCCATAGCCGTGGCGTTCGTGGCCACTATTTATGGGGTTGGTTCTGCCAATATTCTGTTTTTACCTATAGCTAACCGCTTCAAGGCGTTCAACCATGATATTGCCCATTTCAAAATGATGGTGCTCGAAGGGTTATTGTCCATCGCCAGTGGCGAAAATACCATGCAGCTCAAGCGGCGTTTGCAGGTTTACATCGGAGAAGAGTAAGCCATGGCAAAAAAAAAGAAGGCCGAACCCCCAGAGAACCATGAACGTTGGCTGCTCTCTTATGCTGATTTCATGACGCTGTTGTTTGCGCTGTTTGTTGTGCTCTATGGCTTCGCCATGTCCAAGCAGACTGAGGTCAAAGCTCTGGTGCAGGGGTTGATCCAGAGTTTTACCGAGATGGGGTTCGTCACGGCGCGTCCCGGCTCCACAGTACTCAGTGGCAACTATGGGGTGCAGGAGGGGAATGACAGCTCGGATGTGCGCGCTGCGTCACCCAGTCAGCAGATGGCGATTGTCCAGGCTCCAACCCAGGGTGGGGGTGGTTTGCTCGATACCGGACAACCGCCAACTAACCAGCCTATGCCTAGTCAGAAATCCGCGCTGGAGAGCAAGGATCAGCTTCCTATCGATAATGCTACTAACAACAATGCTGGCGCTCCGTTTGATGCAATACGAAAAGAGTTCAAGAGCTCACTCGAGGAGTTGATCAGCTCGGGTCTTATCAATATCAACGAAGATGAGAACTGGTTAACCATAGAGTTGAACTCAGGCCTGATTTTTCCCAGCGGCAGTGCCACCATGATGAATCGAGCCAAACCCATTTTGCAACAGATAGCCAAGACGCTGGCTCCGCTCCGCAATTACGTGCGGGTTCGAGGCTATACCGATAATGTGCAGATGAGCAATGAGCTCTACTCCTCTAATTGGCAGCTTTCTGCTTACCGAGCGCTAGCCGTATTGAGCAGCTTGACCGTTAATGGCATTCCCCCGCAGCAACTGGCGATTGAAGCCTATGGTGAATTTTCTCCCTTTGCATCCAATTCGACCACCCGAGGCCGGGAGCAGAATCGTAAGGTAGTCATTGCCGTTTCGCGTTACTCCTATGTGCCCAAAGAGTTACCCATTTTTGCCGATGCACCCAGCGGCACACAGCCTGATGGCTCACAAAAGGAAATGCCAAATCTGGATGACTATGGTGTTATCCAGTTGCCAGATGGCCGTTTCAAGTTGAAGAAGACAGGAACCAATCCGTGATTGTATGGACGATTGCAAATCAAAAAGGTGGGGTGGGGAAAACAACCACGGTTGTCACCTTGGCGGGTCATCTGGCTGCGCAAGGCAAACGGGTTCTATTGATTGATACGGATCCCCATGCCTCGCTTACCAGCTATCTCAACTATGATTCGGATCTCCTTGAGGGGACCTTGTTTGATCTGTTTGAAACCGTTGCACCGACTCGACTGCAGGTTGAGCGAGTCACCTTGCATACGCAATTTGCCAACATCAGTCTGATCCCGGCTTCTATTGCTCTGGCTACTCTGGACCGCACCCTGGGTGGGCGAGATGGGATGGGTTTGATATTGCGTAGTGCTCTTGCCAGTGTCCGTGAGCAATATGATGTGGTCTTGATTGATTGTCCTCCCGTCCTTGGGGCTATGATGGTCAATGCCTTGGCGGCGAGTTCCCGAGTCTTGGTGCCGGTACAGACCGAGTTTTTAGCGCTAAAAGGGTTAGAGCGGATGGTGAAGACCTTTGAAATGATTCAGGGCACCAGCAAGCAATCGTTTAACTACATCATAATACCGACCATGTTTGATAAGCGTACACGAGCCTCCTTGCAGACGTTGGCCGAAATCAAGGCGCTGTATGGTACCCGGGTTTGGGACTCGGTAATTCCTATAGATACTAAATTTAGGGACGCGAGTCATTTACATATTCCTCCTTCTATCTTCGCGCCCGAGAGTCGGGGAAGCTATGCTTACCTTGAGTTATTAAAGACCTTAGTTGCATTGGATAGTGAAGCCGAAGGAGCCACGACATGAGTCAGTCTTCACAATTCAAGGCCATGGACAGTTATTTCTCGGCTCTGCTCTCAGAGCCAGGCAAAGAGCAGGTTGAATGCCAGAGTGCGCCATCTGTGTTTGCCGAGCCGGTTGAGCAGCAAGGGAAGCTGGCTGAGTTACTGGCCAATGTGAAATCGGACGTCGCGATTGCCACGAAACCTGCCAGCCTGCAGACGCAAAGTCTCTCTCGAGGTGTGGTCAAGGTTCCTGAGCCCCCCGCCCCCCCCCAGTGGCAGAACATTGTCACCGACCGTGAATTCCAGGCACTCTTCTTTGTCGTTTCGGGGGTGACGTTTGCGGTGCCGTTGACTGAGTTGGGGGGGATCCATCAGTTGGCCAAAATTAACACTCTGTTTGGTAAGCCAGACTGGTTTGCCGGTGTGATGACTCAGCGTGAGAGCCAGCTGAATGTGGTGGATACCACACGTTGGATCATGCCGAGCAAGGCGTCATCAGAGCCTTATCAGTATCTGGTTATGTTGGGGGATTCTCCCTGGGGGCTAGCGTGTCATCAGTTGGTTGGCACCGAGTTGTTATTGCGTGACCGGATCCAGTGGCGTAGTAGCGCCGGGCATAGGCCTTGGCTGGCTGGTATGGTGAAGGAAAAGATGTGTGCCTTGCTCCATGTTCAGGAGTTGCTCACACTACTGGAACGCGGTGTAAATATTGATGGTTGCTAACATCGCCCTTGTGTCAGTTTATTGCTAGTTTTAGTGTCAGGACGCCAGAAATTAAGGAAACCAACATGAGTCATAAACGTAACGTGGCGCAGAACATTGCTGAAGATGAAGTGCTCCAGTGGGTAACCTTCCAATTGGACAAGGAAACCTATGGTATCAATGTAATGCAGGTGCAAGAGGTCTTGCGCTATACCGAGATTGCATCCGTGCCCGGCGCGCCTGACTATGTGCTGGGTATCATCAACTTGCGTGGCAATGTGGTGACCGTGATCGATACCCGTTCGCGGTTTGGTCTGCCCCCTGCTGAGGTCAGTGATAACTCCAGAATCGTGATCATTGAGGCGGAAAAGCAGGTGATTGGTATTATGGTGGATAGCGTGGCTGAGGTTGTCTATCTGCGTTCATCTGAGATTGATGCCGCCCCTAGCGTCGGAACCGAAGAGAGTGCCAAGTTTATTCAGGGTGTCAGCAATCGTGGTGGTGAGTTGCTTATCTTGGTGGATCTCAATAAGTTGCTAAACGATGAAGAGTGGGATGAGCTGAATCTGCTCTGATGATGAATTACACACTGCTCTCTTTGTTGTTATCTGGCGCGGCACTCCTTCTTGGTGTGCTCGTTCTGGTGTGGGTTTGGCTCTTGGCTGGCAGACAACAGCGTAAGATGCAGGCGATGGAATTGTTGCTCAAAGAGTTGCTGAAGGCCCGTGATAGTGCTCGTAAGCAACTCAATGAACTGCATACCAGTTCCTTGGGGGTGGGGCAGCGTATAGGTGAGCTGGAAAAGGGGATCCTAACCGTTGCCGAGCGTCAGCAGGAACTGGTACAACAGGATCCTGATGGTCGGCTCTATAGTCGCGCAGCCAAGATGGTGGAGTTGGGGGCCGGTTTGGCAGAGGTTATGGCCGAGTGTGAGATACCCAAAGCTGAAGCTGAACTATTGATCTCACTGCGAAGTGCCAAACAACGGCCATAACAGCGTGAGACCCAAGAAGAAACGAAAAAAGAAGGCAACGCCTTCTTTTTTCGTTTTCCAACGCCTGTTCACCTGCATCAGATTTCGGTGTCAACCGCCTGACTCCCATCCGGGCGGCGCCAGTGCTCTGGGTATTTGCCCTGCAGCAGGTAGGAGTAGGAGAGGATTTCGGCTATGACCACATAGAGGGCCGGGGGAATAGACTCGCCCTCATTCAAGGAGGCTAGCCGCGCCACGAGTGCCGGGTCCTGATGAATATATAAGCCCTCTTTTTCCGCCATCGCCAGGATCTGTTCGGCAAATGAACCTTCCCCCTTGCTGCTGATATGGGGCGCCCGGGTGCCATCATAGCTCAGGGCAACGGCACGACTCACCTCTTGTTCACTCACCTTATTTTCTCCTAAATATGGATGGAAAGACCATCGCTGCCATTGGCTGTGGCCGCCTGTGGTGGCGGGGAAATTTTCCCCTGCCGACAACCCATGGCGGTAGGGGTTAACCCCAACTCTCTGAAGCGGCTTTCGAGTTGAGGCAGTGTCTGCTTGATGCGATCCACTGTGGTCAACTTCTCTGCTGTCACCTGCAACTGCAGATCAGGAATATCCAGGCAGGCCCGCACTTGCACAGGGCCTAGACCTGCGGGCTCCAGATAGAAATTGATACTCCACTGATAGGCATTGTGTTTGCCTGGACTGCGTTGCCAACCGAGTGAGCCTTCGCGCCCGTTCGGGTGCAGGGGGGGGAGGGGAATGTAATTTGGCAGTGGCTGCTGTGGCTCTGCTTGCTGCTGCAACCGATCTACTTGACCAAGAAAGTGGCCTGTCATCTTGCCCAAAGCCTGCTGTGTCTCTGGCCCTAACAGATCCTGTAGCGACTGGCCCAGTTGCTGGGAGAGGTGTTGCTGTTGAGCTTCATTTAGCTTGCCTTGCACCCCGAAGCGGATAGCTAGCAGGGTGACCCCCCACTGGCGCATCGCGCGGCCCATGGATGTGGTCTCGCTCATTGGCGAGCGTAGAAACTGGATCCACTCCCGCACAGCTCCCTCCGAGGTTAGGGGTTGCTGCAGTAAAGTTGACAGTTGCAGTAACAGCGGGCGCAGAGGCGAAGGGCTCGCAGCGTGAGAAACTTGCTGATTTAACTGGTGGATAAATTCGCCCAGCGGCTGTGCTACGACCATCTGGGGGCGCTCACCTATAGGCTGGTTGGTAATGGTTACGGTTTGCTGTTGGTTAAGTTCAGCGGTTTGAGCCGGGCTCAACCTGCCGTTGGGCTCTGCTGCGCTGGCAAGCTTAGCTATCACGCTGCCTGTTGGTTGGGCGGTTGCATCGAAATGACCCACT
This sequence comes from Pseudaeromonas sp. HNCC25DJ180, assembly GCF_055413345.1. Taxonomy (NCBI): domain Bacteria; kingdom Pseudomonadati; phylum Pseudomonadota; class Gammaproteobacteria; order Aeromonadales; family Aeromonadaceae; genus Pseudaeromonas; species Pseudaeromonas sp. HNCC25DJ180. The sequence goes on along the minus strand of NZ_JBVAYF010000005.1, from coordinate 97,958 downwards.
GGTTCGATTGTAAGCGAGTGGAGCGGCTGTGTCTGGGGGAGCTTGCCCGTTTGGATAGTCGCGCCGCCAACGCTGGTGAGTTTGGGCTGCTCAGCCTGTTGCCGTGAGGGCACTGACTCTTCAGCATGCTGAATGTCTTCGGCTCCCTCTGTAGCCAAGGCCATGTCTGTGCGGCCAGAGGGCATAGTGACGCCGGTTGTGGGGCTGGGACTCTGCACCGCCTGAGTTGTGCTTGTACTTGCTGTTGCTGTTGCTGTTGTGGTTGGGGGGGGAGCAGTCAACTTGCTGCTTAGCCAACTGGGGGTGATCCGCGCCAGAGTGGCACCGAGTTTTTCTTTTAACTCATGGCCAGTTGTCGTTTGGCCTGTCGCCTTACCCTCTTCGGACACCTCAGGCAGAGGGGGGCTGGTTATGGCGACGTTGCTGCGTTTATCGCCTGGCATTGCTGAGTCTGAGGTGGTTCGATTGTCGCGCGCGGGCTCGGGAGTATTGGTGATGGGAAGGCTAGCCCGTGCCAGTAGTTGTAAAGTTTCCTTAGTCAGTGACTGGAGTTGTGCTTGCCCGCGCTTATCGTTCAGCAATGCCTCGCTGGGTAAGGCTATCTGCGACTGCAGAAGTTGACTCTTGAGTGACTGATTGCCACTGCTCTGTGGGGTCAAGGTTGGTGTCCGCAGCGTTACCAGCTGGAGTAACCATTGGTTCAACGCCCGGCCTGCTCCTGCGTTTTCTTGTAACATTGGGGGGAGCCGGGTCAAGAGCTCCTGCAGGAGCTGCGGCTGTTGCTGTAGCTGAGCCAAGGGAATGCTGCCTCGCTCACCATAGGAGAGTGTTTGTCGCAGCAGAGGATCACTCCCTGGCAGCAGGGGCAATATTCGTTGTAACAATTGCTGCAGGGGGGCTGCGGGTACGGCTGTGGTTGTCGAGGCGGCATTAGTGATGGCCGGCTCTGCTGGCTCAGGGTTGGATGGATCCAGTAGTGGGGTCAGTTGCCGCAGCAAGGGTTGCAGCTTCTGGGCTTGCTCGGGTGGGAGTTGCCCTTGTTGCTGGCTCAATAATTGAACAAACTGGCGTAGCAGAACTGGGTCCAGGGTGCGCAGAGGTGAGCTTGCTGCAGACTCGGGTGGGGTCGTGTCATTTTCCTGGGGGAGAGAGAGTGGTGTACTTTGTTCTACTTGCTTGATGTTCGCCACCTGAACCCCCTTGGCATTTAGTCTGGCTAAGACCATGCTATCATGAAGCTTGTCGCTAGAGTGATAAGCCAAGCTTTGCAGCAAGTATTGCAGATAGTAGCGTGAAGTGGCGTGATACCACCCACTCTTGTCTCGCATCAAAGTGCGATTCGGTTTGCTAAATGCGGCGGCTGTTTGTCAGCTAAGTTATATGTTGATAGTCAAACGACTATCGCTATGGAATTGAATATCCCACATATGAATAGAGCCTATATAAAGTCTGGGGTTGCGTTGTTTTTGTTCCTGCTGCTCGGCACTCAGCAGGGTGTTGCAGCACAGACAACCCAGGGTGTTAATCATCAAGCCGAAATCGCTGCGGATGGTTCATCAGACCCTTTCGAACCGATCAACCGCGCAGGCTGGATGCTCAACTATGAATATCTGGATCGCTATGCCTTACGGCCAGTGGTCCATAGCTATGTCCAGTGGGTTCCTGTTCCCGTACGCGATGGGGTTGGCAATTTTGTCGATAATTTCGATGAGCCGAATAATACCGTCAATAACCTGTTGGTTGGGCGGCTGGCTGACTCTGGGCGTAGCGTCTTGCGTTTTGCTCTTAATTCGACACTGGGCCTGTTCGGTATAGTCGATGTGGCGGATGGTATGGGGATCTCCGCGCGTCCCATGACCATGAGCACGGTACTGGGCAAGGGCACGGTGGAGCAGGGCCCCTATTTCATGGTTCCCGTCTATGGGCCAACCACGCTGCGTAATATGATTGGCGATACTGTCGATGGCCTCTATTTCCCCTACGGCAGAATGTCGTTTGCCATGCGCGCCACCCATTGGGTGATTAATGGGTTGGATAGTCGCTCCAGGGTGGTTGATCAGGAGGCGGTGTTGGATAACTCGCTGGATCCCTATCTTTCGAGTAAAGATTTTTATCTGCAGTATGAAGAGGGTAAGGTGCAGGAGGGGCGAACCCCAGGCAAGCCATCTCCTCAGCCTGGCGATGCCGAGCTCGAACACTATATGGATGAGATTGATCAATAACACTATTTTTTGTTGGCTAAGCCCCGCATGTCGGGGCTTAGCGCTTTTTACGCCACGAAACAGCGCTTGCAAATCCTGACTGGCTTGGTATGGTGTGGTCACTTAGTGCCAAATTATCCATATGTCAATGCAGCAATTAAAACTTGATGGCGTCATTGCTGTAAAGTTTTGTTTACGAGGTTGGTTTACATCATGCAGAAAGATACCCTCAATAATGTTCATATTCAGTCAGAGCGAGTGCTCATCACTCCCATCGAGTTGAAACAGAAGGTTCCAGTTTCAGCCGAGGCTCTGGTTTTCATCGCCGACGCGCGCCAGCAGATTGCCAATATAGTGCAGCGTCAGGATCCGCGCTTGCTGGTGATCTGTGGCCCTTGCTCCATCCACGATGTCGAGGCTGCCAAAGAGTATGCTCTGCGTCTGAAAAAACTGCATGATGAGTATGCCGATAGCCTCTATATCGTCATGAGAGTCTATTTTGAGAAGCCGCGGACCACGGTCGGCTGGAAAGGTTTCATCAATGATCCCAATCTGGATGGCACCTTTGACATTGAGCTGGGTCTGGAGAAGGCGCGTGAACTGTTAGCCTGGTTGGCCGAGTTGCGTCTGCCCCTGGCGACCGAAGCGCTGGATCCTATCAGCCCCCAATACCTGGCCGATCTCTTCTCTTGGTCCGCGATTGGCGCACGAACCACAGAGTCACAAACCCACCGAGAAATGGCGTCCGGGCTCTCCATGCCGGTAGGCTTCAAGAATGGGACCGATGGCAACCTGGATACGGCCATCAATGCGCTGAAGTCCGCCTCGGCGCCTCATGCCTTCATGGGCATTAATCAACAGGGACAGGTGGCGCTGCTGCAGACCCAGGGTAACCCGGATGGCCATGTGATATTGCGTGGCGGCAAGCACCCTAACTATGATTCCGTCAACGTGGCACTGGCCGAGGCGGCACTGAATAAGTCAGGCTTGCAGCCGCGTCTGGTAGTGGATTGTAGCCATGGTAACTCCAGCAAGGATCACAATCTGCAGCCGCTGGTGGCAGAAAATGTGGTGCATCAAATCCAGGATGGCAACGGCTCTATCCTTGGTATCATGTTGGAGTCCAACCTGGGGGCGGGTAATCAGTCCAGCGAGCAGCCCAAGAGTCAGATGCAGTATGGTGTGTCCATCACCGATGCCTGTATTGATTGGGATACCACCGCGACGCTGTTGGCTAAGTGTTACCGGGAGTTGGCCGCGCCGCTCAAGGCTCGACTCAAAGCATGATCGGATCGGATAATAAGGCTCCGGTTTACCGGAGCTTTTTTTTGGATGACGGACAATGAATGAAGAATTAAATGCCCTGAGGGATCAGATCGATGAAGTTGACCAGCAACTGGTGACACTGCTGGCCCGTCGTCTGGAGCTGGTAGCTGGGGTGGGCGAGGTCAAGAGTCGCCACGGTCTACCCATCTACGCCCCCGACCGCGAGGCAGCCATGCTGGCCAAGCGGCGGGCTGAGGCTACGGCCAAGGGCGTGCCTGCCGATCTGATCGAAGATGTACTGCGTCGCGTCATGCGCGAATCGTATAGCAGTGAGAAAGATTCAGGCTTCAAGTGTGTGAACCCGGCCTTGCGCCCCATTGTGGTCATCGGCGGGCGAGGTCAACTGGGTAGCCTGTTTGCCCATATGTTTGAGCTCTCCGGTTATCAGGTACAAATTCTGGAACGTGACGATTGGTCTCATGCCGATGCTATGCTCTCTCAGGCGGGCATGGTGGTGGTGGCTGTGCCTATCGACTCGACCTGTGAGGTGATCGATAGATTGGGCCAGTTACCCGCCGATTGCGTGTTGGTGGATTTGACCAGCGTGAAGAGCGCCCCCTTGCATCATATGATGGCCGTTCATGCCGGCCCCGTGCTGGGATTGCACCCTATGTTCGGGCCCGATGTTGCCAGTCTGGCTAAGCAGGTCGTCGTCTGTTGCGCCGGGCGTGATGAGGCGGCTTGGCAGTGGTTGGTGGATCAGATGCGGATCTGGGGAGTGCGGCTGCATAGTGTGACAGCAGAGGAGCATGATGAGGCCATGAGTCTCATTCAGGCGCTGCGTCACTTTTCCAGTTTTGCCTATGGGTTGCACCTGAGTGAAGAAAAGGCAGATTTAAAGCGTCTGTTGGCCCTGAGTTCGCCTATCTATCGCCTGGAGTTGGCCATGGTCGGGCGACTGTTTGCCCAGGACCCCGCTCTCTATGCGGATATTATCCTCTCTGCGCCCCGTAACGTACAGATGATACGTCGTTATCATCAGCGCTTGGGGGAGGCCCTCGCCATGCTGGAATCAGGCAATCGGGCTGGCTTCATCGAGGCGTTCCATCGTGTCGCCGATTACTTTGGTGATTATGCGGGGCAATTTTTGCGGGAGAGCAAGCTGCTGCTGGCTCAGGCGAATGACAACCGTCATCACGAAACGCTGTGAGTGATCATGCATGCAAAAAAAAAGCGCCAATCGGCGCTTTTTTTCTGCGTTACGTTTCAGCTCTCACGCCTCGGGCGTGACATGGTTGCCTGAAACCAGATAGTCCGGGAGCTCGGTAGGGAGGACATCCTCACTGGGGTAGCAACCCAGCACCTTGAGGGAGCGGGTCAGCTGATACAACTCCTTGAGCACCGCCTGCATGGCGGGTTCACTCACATTGCCTGCCACATCCATGTAAAACATCTCTTCCCAAGGATTGCCCTGGATTGGTCGTGACTCCAGTTTGGTCATGTTAATGTTATGGTTGCGCAGTACCAGCAGGGCCTCTACCAGGGAGCCCGCTTTTTGGGCTGTGGACATGATGAGGGTGGTCTTGGCCGGGATCTGTGGTGCCACATCAATGGCTTTGCGCGCGACAATGATGAAACGGGTGATGTTATCGGTCTGGTTGGCAAGGCCCGCGGCGATGGGGTGCAAGCCAAACAGTTCACCGCCGGCCGCGCTACCCAATGCTGCAGCGTGGGGGGATGCCAGGTTTTTGACCTGCCCCATGGCGGCAGAGGAGGAGTCGCAGTACTCGTGACGCACACCTTGGAGCTTGGCCAAGTATTGCGAGCACTGCTGCAGGGGTTGGGGATGGGCATAGATAGTCTGGATCTCTTCCACCCGAGTCTCTACTGCGGCCAGGAGGCAGTGTTCGATGGGCAGGGTCAACTCTCCGACAATCGCAAGGCTGGTGTGTTGCATCAGGTCATAGACCTCATTGATGCTGCCTGAACTGGTGTTTTCGATGGGTAGCACCCCATATTGCACCTTGCCCGACTCCACTGTCTCGATGACCTGCTGGAAGTTGCTGCAACTGGCTTCTACTACTTGTGCCGTCTGGTGACTCAGATACTTGCGTGCCGCCAGACTGGAGTAGGAGCCGCGAGGTCCAAGAAATGCGATGCTGATCAGATCGCCTTGCTGCTCGGCGTTGAGTTGCCCCTGAATATAAGCCTGCTGGCTCAGCACCGAATCTTCGATGATCAGGTGGTAGAGCTGGTTGATATAGTGGGCGGAGAGTCCCAGCGGTTTACCCTGTTGGATCAGGCGTTCCAGCAACTCCTGCTCGCGAGCCTGATCGCGGATGGGGCGCAGATCGGTCTGCTTGCTACGTGCGACTTCAATGCTCAATGCCTTGCGCCGAGCCAGCAGAGTCAAGAGTTCGCCATCCAGGCTGGTGATCTCCTGCCGGATTGTCTCCAGTGTCGCCATTATGTTCTCCCTTCATAAAATGGAACCAGTTTGTGGCAAAAAAAAACCTCCCATCAGGGGAGGCTTTGCGCTGAAGGTCAGATTCACTGCTGCACATAAGCCTCACCCTGTGTGGGCGGGGTAAAATGGAAGCTAAAAGAACACAGCGAATGCAGGGACATGAATTACCAACCATCAACGGAATTGTTTATAGCAATACGTGAAATTACGACAAGATGCAAGTTTACCCCGCTCTTGGGCGCCATCCAGACTCGAGCATTTCATGTTCGAGAAGTAATGAAAAGGGCGCCAGTAGCGCCCTTTGGAAAAATGCTCCTCTGCTTAGAGTGCGGGGGTTAACTCCCCGGCACGGCACTGCTCTTTCCCTGAACGCCCACTGCGATGGGCTACGGGCTTGGTGCTGTGGCGGTGAAGTTGGCGTTCCAGCTTCTGACCCAGCAGGGTGACGGCGGCATAGAGATCTTCATGTTCAGCCTGCGCAAACAGTTGACCATTGGGTATGCCGATCTTGGCTTCGATTGTGAACGCGAGTCCCTCTTTGCAAATGATGACTTGGGGGGTGATAAGAGGGACTTGCATCCGTCCCAATTTGGCAAAGCGAGACTCAATCCGTTCGCGGATGGTCGGGGTGATGTCAACGGCTTTGCTGGCGATATCGATAATCATGTGAACCCCCTTGGTTCTTCTTCATTCTTCGATTTCAGATTAACCATTTCATCCCTGATGTAAACGTGATTGTCATCACTTCTCCATGCTTTAAGTTTAGTAAGAACTGCTTCTGTGATCCTTTGTCATTTACCAATAAATAATGCTTGTCACTGTCACTTCCCGCAGGCAGACTTTTTTGGATAAGTGCATGTTGTCATGCTGTTGGGTGCTCTTTGAGCGAGTGTTGTAGTTTGTGGGATAAACACCCCAACCAGTTGAATTTAAGGTTTTTTGTGAGCTTGCATTCCGGGTATGAATTGACAGATTTTTTTAAATTGGTCGCCGATGAGGCACCGGTTTTTTCTTTGCCGTCATACATGGAAGCCTTGCCTCATGGCACCACTGCCGAGCCGCCTGTTACCCAAGGGGCATTTCCTCATCCTCACTTGACGCACTCTCCGCCGGACGTTGCCGGAGAGTTGGTCTTTTTTTACCGCCAACTCTGTCTGCTGAGTCAAAAAATGCTTGATGCCAATCAGGTCAGCATTTGGCTAGGCGGGATGAATAGCGATGAGTTGATCTGTTCCCATGTGCTGGATGGTCATGGACGCTTGGGGCGGGTGTTGGAGCCTGAGGTGACCGGAGCCTTGACTAGGCTGTTGGCGGAGGGCGGGTGTGCCATATCGCGTCATACTCATACTGCGCTTTGGGATAGTCTGCTCTCGTCCGAGGTGAGTAGTGGTTGCTTGCTCTTGGCGAGCGTCCGCTGTGGCAGTCAGTGGCAGGGAGTGCTCTGTTGTCACCGTGCCCTGAGCATCTCCGATTGGGATAGTTTGGCTCAGGTTTTGAATCAATTGAGCATGTTGGCCGGGCGTGGTTTGGACTCCTTGTCCCAAAGCCAGAGCGAGCACGCCTTGCTGCAGCGCCAACACCAATTGGATCGCATCGCCTATGCCCTCTCCAGCAAGACCGGTCGCGCTTTCTTTGATGAACTGGTGAGCCAGTTGCATCGGGTATTGCAGGCCCAGCAGGTGTGGTTGGCGGAGGTCGAACGTTCGCCTTTGGCATCAACGGCTCGTGTGGTAGCGAGTGCCGGTATTGCGGAAGAGTTTTCTCGTTATCTGCTCAGTGACTCCGCTTGCGGCATCCTCTATCAGCATTGCACCGTGCCCTTTTTTGCCACGCAAGAGGTCACCTTGCCTCCGGCTCTTGCTCAGGCCGATTACTATTGGGCTTTGGCCCTGTATGACAGTAAACAGCAGATGATTGGTCACCTGGCGTTGACCTTTAGCGGTCTCTTGCCGGATAACAACACCCTGATTGCCTTGCAACAACTGATTGCCCATCGGGCCTCCGCCGAATTGGAACGGCAGCGAGCCGAGGCGGAGTTACGGCTATCAGCCGTAGCGTTTGAGACCAACGAAGGCATCATCATCACAGATCCGGATCTACTGATCTTGCGCGTTAACCATGCATTTTCTCACATTACAGGCTACGACTTGCAGCGGGTGGCGGGAAAACGGCTAGGCGTTGAGTTCTGGCCTTGGCACCATCTTGGCTTATTGGAATTCGATGAGGATGGCCGCTGGCAGGGGGAAGTGGAGCGGCAGCGCGTTGATGGCTCCAGCTATCCTCAATGGGAAACCTGGTCGCCGGTGCGCGATGAGCAAGGGGCGATCAGTCATTATGTCATCTGCTTTGAAGATATGTCCGAGCGCAAAGCCGCAGCTAAGCAGATCCAGAGCCTTGCCTATTATGATGATCTGACCGGACTCCCCAACCGTCGTTACTTGATGGAGCAGGTGGAGCGTAGCTTCACTCTTGCCCGTCAGCGGGACATGGTCGGCGCCTTATTGTTCATCGATCTGGATCATTTCAAGACCATCAATGACTCCTTGGGACACGCTACCGGGGATGCCTTGTTACAGCAGGTGTCCGGTCGGCTGGCCCTGCAGCTCAGTGGCGCCGATTTACTCGCGCGGCTGGGGGGGGATGAATTTGTGATCCTGCTGCCGTCACTGTCCAGTAACCCCCCACAGGCCGAGATCCAGGCCTCGTTACTGGCTGAACAGCTCATCGCGGCCATCTCCTTGCCCTATGAGTTTGAAGGGCAAACCCTGCACATTGGCGCCAGTGTGGGGATCAGTCTGTTTCCCACCCGTGAGCAGACGCCGGCGGATTTGTTAAAACAGGCGGATACGGCCATGTATCAGGCCAAGGCGGCCGGACGTCGGGTGATGCGGCTGTTTGATTCCACCATGCAGCGGCAGGCGGATAGACGGCTGCATATTCATAATCAGTTACGAAATGCCCTGAAAAACAATGAATTGCTTCTGCATTTTCAACCGCAACATATGGTGGATGGTGGTCGTTTGATCGGAGTAGAGGCCCTGCTGCGTTGGCAACCCCCCGGACGTAGCCTGATCTCGCCAGCTGAGTTTATCCCCATAGCCGAAGAGACCGATCTCATTATTGATATTGGTCAGTGGGTGATGATGGAGGCTTGCCATCAGTGTGTACGTTGGGAAGAGGAGGGGCTGCAATTGCCACAACTCTCGGTCAACGTCAGCGCCAAGCAGTTCCATCATCCAAACTTTGTCGATCAAGTGTACGAGGTTTTGGCCTCCACTGGGATGGAGCCATCGCTGCTCAATCTGGAGATCACTGAATCTGTGGTGTTAGGCAATACCGAAGATACTATCCACAAGATGACCGAGCTCAAGCAACTGGGGATCTCCTTTTCCATCGATGATTTTGGCACCGGTTACTCCTCTCTGGGGTATTTGAAACGCTTGCCAGTCGATGAGCTGAAGATAGATCGCTCCTTTATCCAGGATATTCCGCACGACACCAGCAACATGGCCATAGTCGAGGCCATCATGGCCATGGCTTCCCACCTGAACTTTAATGTGACGGCTGAAGGGGTGGAGACACGCCAGCAGCTGGAGTTTTTAAAGAAACAGGGCTGCCCCTTCTATCAGGGTTATCTGGCCAGCAAACCGCTCCCGCCAGATAATTTAGCTCGCTATTTGCGCAATCAGAAACCCCAGGCAGGCGCGTCGCAACCCGGCGATAACGAATAAAACAGTGTTATACTGCTCTTCCGTATCTATGTCGCATCTCTTGGAAGGCTTGTGGTGGTGAAACCCGCTGACTTTTTTTCTCGTATATTCGTGGTCTCTCTTCTTCTTACCGCCGCCCTGTCGCCCGTCTCGGCCAAGACGGTGCAACAGTCGCTCTATCTACAGGCACTCGATGCAGTGCGCAGTGGACAGAGTGCCCAGGCGCAACAGATCAGGCGTCAGTTGGGGGATTATCCTCTGGCGCTCTATGTCGACTACTATGACCTCTACCTGCAACCGGATGTCTCTCGTCTCGCCGAGGTGAAGCAATTTATTGTCCAGGATACTCAGGGGCTGCTCGCGGGGCGTTTGACCGGTCGCTACATGCGTCTGCTGGCCAGTCAGGGTCAGTGGGAGGCCTTACTGCGTTTTGCCGGGAAAGAGCCCAAAGCCCTCAGTTTGCGCTGCAGCTACTACTTCGCCAAGTGGGCTACGGGGGATCAGCTAAGTGCCTATCAGTTTGCCGACGATCTCTGGATGCACGCCACATCTCGTCCCGGGGAGTGTGATGCTCTATTCGAGCAGTGGAAAGTGGCTGGCTTGATGACCCCGGAGAAGGTGTGGCAGCGCATGTTGCTGGTCTACCCGGCTAGCAGCAGTGTCAACTTACTCACCCATCTCAATAGTCAGTTACAAGGCTCCAGCCTGCACAGCAAAGGGCAGCAGTTGGAGCAACTGTTCACGACGCCCGAGGCATTGCTGTCGATTTTGCCCGCCAGAAATGATGCGGATAGCCGGCAGATGGCCACCTTGGCGCTACAGCGTTTAGCGGCTCAGGAGCCGGCGCGCAGCCGTCAACTCTATCTGCAGGCGCGGAGCCGTTATAGTCTGAGTGAGCCCCAGCGGCTTGCGGTAGAAGGCGCCATCGCCCGTCAATTTATGCTCGATAGGACGGCAGAGGAGCGAGCCTGGATTGATAGCACGCTTAAGCGTCAACATGATCCGGCTCTGATCGAGTTGCGGTTGCGTTTGGCGTTGTGGGAATCCGATTGGCGCGGGGTGAAGCAGTGGGTGCAGCGCATCCCTGATTCCGCCCGTAGCGATGTGCGTTGGACCTATTGGTTGGCGCGGGCAGAAGAGGCGCAAGGTAAGCATCAACACGCTCAAGCTTTATATCGGCAAGCCAGCTATGAACGCAGTTTCTATGGCTTCATGGCTGCCGACAGGGTAGGCGCGCCCATGCCCATGAATCGTGTACCGTTGAAGCCCTCGCTCGCACTGGATTCGGCTATCACCCGATGGTCAGCCGTGGCCAGAGTACGCGAACTGCTGGCGTTGAATGAAGATGATCAGGCTCGTGGCGAGTGGAACTACCTGCTGGATCAGGTGAGCTATGATGACAAATTACAGTTGGGTAGCGTGGCCTTACAACAGCAGTGGTTTGATCTGGCGGTACTGGCCAGCATCAGCGCCAAGGCTTGGGATGTGCTGGATCTGCGCTTCCCGACGCCTATGGTCAGTACCTTTTCCCGTTATGCCGAGGCCCGGAATATGGAGCAGAGTTTTCTCTATGCCCTGGCGCGCCAAGAGAGTGCTCTCTATCCCAAGGCGCAATCCCCAGTGGGCGCCAGTGGCCTGATGCAACTGATGCCGGCTACGGCGGCACATATGGCCAAGAAGATAGGATTTGAACTGCAGGGATCGCGCCAGCTCATTGACCCAGAAGTGAATGTCAACCTGGGGAGTGCCTACATCAAGGAGCTGTTGGATAATTACGGTGGCAACCGGATCTTGGCGGCCGCGGCTTACAATGCGGGGCCCGGGCGAGTGCGGCAGTGGCGGCGCTTGAGCGGTGGTAAATCCTTTGATGTTTGGGTGGAGAATATCCCCTATCGTGAAACGCGCAATTACGTGCAAAATGTATTGGTTTTCAATGCGATATATCAAGAAAATCTGCGGAGTCCTGTGAAGTTTCTGACTGAGCGTGAACGCAAAGCCAAGTACTGATAGGGCTCGCGCCAAGTGGTTTATAAGTAATAATGATGATATAGCAATAGGTTGCCGTAGCGAGTTCATTAGCCGACTGTGGTACAATCTCAGTAGAAGATTTCTAAGCTTTTTAAGCTTTTAAGCACAAGGGGGTTCGGGCATGGCAACAATCAAAGATGTTTCCAGGCTGGCAAATGTTTCAATATCGACCGTTTCGCGGGTGATCAACAACACGGCCCAAGTGGCGCCGGAAAAACGCGAAGCCGTATTGAGTGCCATGAAAGAGCTGAATTTTCGTCCTAACAGCTTTGCTCAAGCCTTGGTCAGCAAGCGCTCCAATTGTATCGGCGTGTTGGTAGGGGATCTCTGTGGCGGCCCGTTTTTTGCGCAGATGATGCTGGGTATTGAACGAGTGATCGATAAGGCCAATAAGTTCACCATAGTCATGTCTGGTAATCACGATGAAGAGCGTGAGCGCCACGCCATTGAGGCGTTGCTGCAGCGTCAGTGTGACGCTCTGATTGTGCACTCCAAGGCATTACCGGATCAGGAACTATATGAGATAGCGCAGACGGGTACGCCCATTGTGTTTGTTAACCGTCTGGTTCCCGGGGTCGAAGAGCGTTGTGTCTGGTTGGATAACCGCGAGGGAACCCTGTGTGCAGTGCGTCATCTGCTGAGCCGTGGGCACAGAGAGATCGCCTTTGTCACCTCAGATGATGAAGAGTTCACCGATGCCCAGCAGCGTTTTGCTGGTTATCTGGAGGGGTTACGTGAGGCTGGGATTGAGTTCAAACCAGAATTAGTCGCGACTGCCTATCCTGATGAGATCGGTGGCTATGTGGCCGCCAAGGAGTTGTTGGTTAAACAAGTCAAGTTTACCGCCTTTGTCGGTTTCAATGATGCCATGGCCGCGGGTGCTATCTCTTGCTTTATCGATAACGGAATTGCTGTACCGGAGAAGGTCTCGGCCGTTGGCTTTGACGATATTCCCTATATTCGGTTTATTCGGCCTAAGTTGACCACAGTTCGTTATCCTATTGAAGCCATTGGTGAGCAAGCGGCTGAGCTGGCCGTTCGTCTGCTGGATAACAAGCCCGTAGAGGGGATGCAGCTTAAGTTTGTGCCCGAGATGGTGATCCGCGATTCAGTGGTGGGATGAGTAAATGAGATGAGACGGGGAGCTTCCCCGTTTTTTTTTTGGAGTCACCTTGAAATCGTTTGCAGAAAAGCTTTTCAATAGTGATCTACTTCAATTTTTCCCTGATTAAAGCGGGGTATGATCCCTCTCGAAATCTGGTTTCTCTTCACTATTCCCGCTGTGGGAGATAGCTGGTTCCGGATCCAGATATTTCCTTCGTTACTTTTAACGGTCATCATATGATGACCGTTTTTTTTGGATTTTTTATGTCTCAGCTAAGTATTGTTGGTCTGGGCTGGTTAGGTGAGCCTCTGGCTCATGCTCTCACGGCAGAGGGGATGTCGGTGGTGGGGTCGGTAACCTCGGAAGCCAAGGCCTTCCGTTTACGGGCGCAGGGGTTGACGGTGCAATGCTGGCAGTCGGCACTCGAGCAACCCTTGCCCGCCAGTCTGGTGGCTCCTGTCATGATCTTGACGCTACCGCCAGGCCGTTGCCCTGACTACCTTGCTGCACTCACGGCTATTCTTGAGTCAATGAAGCGGCAGGGTGGTCAGAAGGTGTTGTTTATCAGCTCTACCTCCGTATATGGCGTCGACGATCTTGGCATTGAGTCTCGGCATCCCCAGCCTGATGAGGCGCGTGGTGAGTTGTTGTTGGCGGCAGAGCGCCTGCTCATGAAAAGCGGGCTGACGCATACCATAGTACGCGCCGCTGGCTTGTTTGGGCCGGGGCGTTATCCTGGGCGGTTTTTAGCGGGGCGGCAGACGACTCGGGGGGGGGCGCCCGTTAATCTGGTCCATCAGGCCGACATGCTCGGTATCATCCGCGCTATTCTGGCCCAAGAGGCCTGGGGCATGCTATTCAATGCCTGTGCCCCCAGCCATCCCACTCGACGTGCCTTTTATGAGCGGGCTTGCACCCTGGCAGGCTTGCCGCAGCCTGAGTTTGTCGATGATGAGGTTGCAGGCAAGCAAATTGATGGGAGCCTGGTGGAGCGAGTGTTAGGCTATCACTACCAGTATCCTGATCTCTCGGCCGCCTTGGTGAGCCTATTAGCATGAAACAAGCCGTTTGTTATCCCTTGGTCTCCGTTGCGATCGCAGCCCTTTGCCTGAGCGGTTGTTTGGAAATCCCAGGCAGTGAGGTAATCAACTCCAATCAGGGCGAGCATTTGGTGGAACGTTGCCAGCGCATTCCTCTGAGTAAGGGCTTTAGTGGCGGAGTGCCTGCAGAGTTTGAGCTGCTGGTCTGGAATATTCATAAACAACAACATGTGAGTTGGCAGCCTGAATTGACACGTCTGGCTGCCAACAGCGATCTTCTGCTCTTGCAGGAGGCGGTGAATACCGATGAGCTGGTTCGTTGGTTTGCTGCTCAGGGTTGGCAATGGCAGCAGAGTGTTGCCTTTCGCTATGAGGGGCATACTGCAGGGGTGCTCACCGCGGCCAAAACCAGTGATGTATATGCCTGTGCGATCCGCGTTCCTGAACCCGCTATTCGCATCCCAAAATCGAGTCTGGTGACGCTCTTCCCTCGGCAGGGCAGCAGTTATCCGCTATTGGTCATCAACATCCACGCCATTAATTTCGAGCTGGGCATAGCCGCCTATAAACAGCAGGTTAACTCTCTACTGGCCATGAGCCGTCACTATCCAGGGCCGGTTATCGTGGCTGGCGATTTCAATACCTGGAGTGAAAAACGTCAGTTGTTGGTGACGACGCTACTACACCAATATAAGTTTAATGAGGTGAGTTTTTCCCCGGATGTGCGGACCAGAGTCTTTTCCCAGCAACTGGATCATCTCTTTTATCGTGGCCTATCCGTGGCACAGAGCGAGGCGATCCCCTCTTCTGGCTCGGATCATGTTCCGTTGCGGATTCGGTTTACGCCATGAGTTTGCTGCTGAAATAAAAAACCCCGCAGCTGCGGGGTTTTTTTGTCCGTGACAAGATCAGACATCGGGCCTGTCGACTCGCACCATCAGGGTTTGTCCTGGTTTGAGTTGATGACGATTTTCCAGTCGATTCCAACGCAGTAACTCGCTGACCGAGATCTGGAACTTTTCGGCGATGGAGCTGAGTGAATCACCGCGTCGCACCTGATAGTTGATGGTCTTGTTCTTAGCCGAGCTGGCGGGCAATTTGAGCTCTTGCCCGACGCGCAGGCGATTGTGCTCAAGCTGGTTGTAGCTTAGTAATTGGGTCTTGGTGATACCGTGTGCCTTGCTGATACTCCAGAGGCTGTCGCCAGGCTTGACCTTGTAGTTCGCCAGCTTGACTTGGTGACTGCTCACCCCTTTGGTGCGCCGATTCTGGGCTATGCTGAGGCTGGCCGTGTCGGTTGCGCCAGGAATATCCAAGGCTTGTCCCGGTTTTAGTCTGCGGCTTGACGGCAGCTCGGCGATGGCCAATTCCAACTCTTGGGCACCACGCTTGGGTACCAGCAGCAGATGGGAGCCATTTGCCGAGGTAGTGCCGCGTAAATAACCCGGATTGAGTTGCTTCAACTCGGCAAGGGTAATACCGCCCAGATCGGCAACCACGGCCAGATCAACCTGTCCACCCGCATCAATTTGCTGTAGATGGGACTTGTTCGGATGAGAGGGGAGGTTAACGCCATACTCATCGGCATGCTTGATAATATCGGCCAGGGCCAACAAGCGGGGAACGTACTCAGTGGTCTGTTTGGGAAGATCCAGACTCCAGAACTCTCCTGAGCCGCCACGTCGTTTACTCTGCTCAACGGCACGCTGTATCCGACCTTCGCCGGCATTGTAGGCGGCGATGGCGTTTGGCCAGCTGCCATCAAAGGTGTCATGCAGGATCTGCAGGTAATCCAAGGCGGCACGGGTCGAGGCTAGCACATCGCGACGGCCGTCATACCAGTAGTCCTGTTTCAATCCGAAACGTTGTCCGGTACCGGACATGAATTGCCATAAACCGACAGCATTACCATGGGAGCGGGCATTAGGGTTATACGCACTCTCGACAACGGGTAGTAAAACCAGCTCCATTGGCATCTGACGCTTCTCTATCTCTTCGATGACGAGGTAGAGATAAGGGGTGGCCCTTTGAGTAACAGTGTTGAGGTATTTAGGGTGTTTCAGGTACCAGTTGCGGTAGGTGGCTATCTCTGAGCGATCTGGAATATCCATGGCCATTTCGTTGCTGGCATATCGCCAGACCGAAATTCGTGCCTTTTCGTTTTCCGATCGATCGAGCGCGGAGCGTGCATCCGGTGCTGTCTGCTGAGCAATTTGCTCTGGCTCATTAGCACCATTACGGGTCTGTAAAGCCTGGCAGCCCGTGAGCAACAAGGTGGCTATAACAGCCATTCGTAGCTTCATGTTCATCCAGTTCTCTTCCAAGGTCAGTGGCGATGGTAAGGGTGATCGACAACTAGATCAACCAAAGCAAGTTTTATGCTCAATTTATGAACTGCGGTGGTCAAACATTATTCTTTTTTTCACGCAAAGAGGCAAAGACCTGGATCTCATTTTTACACATTGCCATTGCGATTCGTTCGGCACTCGACTTTATCCCGGGCAGGTGAGTGCGCAGAAACACATTGGTAGCTAGTTCCTCAGATAGTGTGCAGGGCAGCGTCGGTAATCCTTGCTGGCGAAGCCTGGCGACCATTTGTATCCGACGTAGCAGGTGGGGATTATCAGGCTCTATCAGCAGACCAAAGGCCAGATTATTGGCCGTATACTCATGAGCACAGTAGATGAGGGTTTCCGGGGGCAGCTGTTTGATCCGTTGCAGGGAGTCAAACATCTGTTCCGCTGTACCCCCCAGCAGACGACCACAGCCCCCGGCAAAGAGCACATCGCCACAAAAGAGGGCACCCTGCCCATAAAAGGCGATATGTTCTTGGGTATGCCCTGGCAGATGCAGTATGTCAAAAGTCAGATCCATGGCGGGCAATGGCAGCTGTGCCCCATCATGCAGCGGCGTAAGGTTAGTAATCATACTGGCTAGCATGGCTGGGCCGTAGCAGCTAGCCTCAGGATAGTGTGCTAATAATGCAGGGACGCCATCCACATGGTCATGATGGTGGTGGGTCAGTAAAATGGCGTGGAGTTTCAGGTCCAGCGCTCGCAGCCTCTCGAGCACCGGCTCGGCGCTGCCCGGATCGATCACCACGGCCTGATCCGCTTTTTTTATCAACCAGATGTAGTTATCCTGCCCAGCTGGCAGGGTGATGATTTGTAACATGTCTGCTTTCTCCTTCGACACCGTTGGCTATACATACGGGTAATTCAGGGGGGCTGCAATGTTTTTACGGAGGGAGTAGATGAAGCCAGCGCTCACTCGCAGAGAGATAGTTGCGCCGCTCTCCTGGTATGAATTACCTATGGGGGAGTGGTTGGCGGCCGAAATCCAGGAACGACTGGATGCCTGGTGTCCTCTGCTGTTTGGCTACCATCTGCTCAAGGTCGGGGCTCTGAGCAGTCATCTCTCCTGTAACAGTTCGGCCATTCGTCATCAGTGTGCCTTGGCGCCAGAGGGGGAGCGGGTAGGGCTGCGAGCCGACGTGGGGGCGCTGCCTGTGCGTGATGGGGTGATTGATGCCTGTCTGCTGGCTCATACCCTGGATTATGTTACCGATCCGCACCTGGTGTTACGAGAAGTCGAGCGGGTGTTGACCACTGATGGCTGGCTATTTTTGAGCGGATTCAACCCGCATAGCTTGGTGGGTATTGGCCGTCTGTTTCCGCGTTTGCGGCAATATCAGCCTTGGCATGCGCGGATGTTTTCACCTGAGCGGGTCACTGATTGGTTAGAGGTGCTTGGGTTTGAAGTGATCCATCTGGAATCATTTGCCTTCAGTACCCTCTCTCAGCAGAGTCATATTCACTGGTGGCGAGAGAATCTGGGGCGAGGTTATTTCAGCTATTTTGCCTCGGTCTATGTGCTGGCTGCACGCAAGCGCACCATTCCGCTGACGCTGGAGCCTCAAGAACAGTGGTTTAGCAAGCCGATCCTGGCCAACGGCATGGCCAGGATCTGAATGGCTTAGGGTTGGTAGCCGCTGTCTTCCAATAGTTCATGCCCCATGGCCGCATCGCGCGCCAAAATATCACACCGCTCGTTTTCATCATGTCCTGAGTGCCCCTTCACCCAGTGCCAGCTGACCTGATGTCTATGGACTTCTTTGTCCAGCAACTGCCAGAGATCGATGTTCTTGACGGGCTCCTTATTGGCGGTCATCCAACCGCGCCGCTTCCAGTTCTGGATCCACTGGGTAATGCCCTGTTTTACATATTGGCTATCTGTGGTTAAGGCAATCTGACAAGATTCTTGTAGCGATTGTAGTCCGGCAATGGCCGCCATCAGCTCCATGCGGTTATTGGTGGTGAGGCGGTAACCCTGAGATAGCTCCTTGCGATGCTGTTTGTAGATGAGAACGGCGCCATAGCCGCCAGGACCAGGATTGCCTAGACATGAACCATCGGTGAAGAGTGAAACCTGCTTTAACATGCTTGAAATAGGGTAAAATGAGATTTTCCGCAGTGTGACATAAAAGGCCTATGAACCCAACGCAATCCACACGCCAAGTGATTCTGGATACCGAAACCACAGGGATGAATTTAAGTGGTGGTCCACACTATATGGGCCACAGGATCATTGAAATAGGCTGTGTTGAGGTGATCAATCGTCGCCTGACGGGAAATCACTTTCATGCCTATATCAAGCCGGATCGACGGGTTGATGAAGAGGCGATCCGGGTGCATGGAATCACAGATGCTTTTTTGGCGGATAAACCTAGTTTTGCTGCCATAGTGGATGAGTTCCTCCGGTTTATCGATGGTGCCGAGCTGGTGATCCATAACGCCCCCTTCGACGTTGGCTTTATGGACTATGAGTTTGAGAAGCTTGGCATCTCGACCCGGACCAAACAGATCTGCGGCGTGACCGACACCCTGGTGATGGCGCGTCGACTGTTTCCCGGTAAACGTAATAGCCTGGATGCACTCTGTAGCCGTTACGACATAGATAACAGCCATCGCACCCTGCACGGCGCTTTGCTGGATGCCGAGATCTTGGCGGATGTCTACCTCTTGATGACGGGGGGGCAGACTCGTCTGGATTTGAGCGCTCAGGAGGAGCGGCATGCTCAGAGTGAACAGCGTGGCGAGCCC
Source organism: Pseudaeromonas sp. HNCC25DJ180 (assembly GCF_055413345.1). Classification (NCBI taxonomy): domain Bacteria; kingdom Pseudomonadati; phylum Pseudomonadota; class Gammaproteobacteria; order Aeromonadales; family Aeromonadaceae; genus Pseudaeromonas; species Pseudaeromonas sp. HNCC25DJ180. The sequence goes on along the minus strand of NZ_JBVAYF010000005.1, from coordinate 79,039 downwards.
CAGCTTCTGGAGCGCGGCGCCTTTCAGCTGCGGGTGATAGGGGCCAGTGCCGACGAATTGGCAGCCCATGAAAAACGCTTGGATTTGGTGGCGAAAAAGGGGGGGCGTTGCCTGTGGCGGGAAGAGCCAACGGGCTGATGGCCGACATAAGCGGGAGCTAACAAAGAGCAGGCGGCCTGCTCTTTTTTTTGATGTCGGGAATCGCCTAGTCGCCCTGAAACTCATCCTTGTAGGTATCCCGGATGGCGAGAAATCCATCCAGATTGCTGAGCATCAGATCCACCAGGGCTGGGTCAAAATGGCGGGCACGCTCTTCTTGGATAAGCCCTAGTATCTTGTCCAGGGGCCAGGCGCGCTTGTAGCAACGGTCGGAACCCAGCGCGTCGAATACATCAACCAGAGCTGTGATGCGTCCTTCCAAAGGAATTTGCTCGGCTTTGAGCCCTTGCGGGTAGCCACTGCCATCCCATTTTTCATGGTGATTGAGGGCGATCTGCGAGGCGACCTGGAACAGCTCGATGTTGGAGCCACTCAGCATGTCGTAGCCTATCTGGGCGTGAGTCTTCATGATCTCCCACTCTTGTGCATCCAGCTTGCCTGGCTTATGCAGGACGGCGTCGGGTATGCCGATCTTGCCAATATCATGCAGTGGCGAGGCGCGCTTCATCAATTCTGCCCGCTCTTCGGAGAGCCCCAGCAGGCGAGTGAACAGCTCGCAGTAGAGAGCCACCCGCTTGACATGCAGGCCTGACTCTTTGGAGCGGGTCTCGACGATTTCGCCAATCCGATAGATGATTTCTCGTTGATTGTCCGCCAACAACTCATTGAGACGAATGTTCTCCAACGCCACCACGATATTTTCAGTAAAGAGGTTGAGCAGGTAGGTATCCACCTGGCTCAGTGGTCGGGTGCCCTCGATGTGAAACAGCAGGCTGTGGCGTGGATTCTTGCAGAAGATGACCAGCTCGTTATCCCGGTAGACATTACTCCGATTGCGGATCGCCTCGGCTATGATGTCAGATTTGGTCAGGTTGGCATGGCGTTCATTCACCTCCAGCAGCGGATCCAGGTCACTCTCACGCAACTCATAGGCATTCTGCTTAAGGCTATAGAGGCTGGTCTCTTCCAGGGCCAACAGGGCACTCAGCTGCTCTAGCGTTCCCTCGACAAACTGCTTGAGAGCCTGCTTCTCAAAGATCCCTTTGGAGGCGGCGATGACCTTCTCCAGCCCCTTGCGGTTGTGCTCGAGGGTGCAGATGTCACGGTAGGAGCGCAAGCTGGCCCGGATCAGCGTGCGTAACTTTTGGGAGGTAAGTTCGGTTTTGTCCTTGTAGTCGTTGATATCGAAGTTAGCGACGACATCATCTTCTGGCGCTTGGCCTGGCTGCCCGGTGCGCAGCACTATCCGTACACCCTGGTTGTGGAGTTCATTACGGACATAACGCACCACTTCCAGCCCGGCGTTGTCGGTCTCCATCACCACATCCAGCAGCATGAGTGCGACGTCGCTCTCTTGCGCCATTAATGCCTTGGCTTCATCGCCTGAGTAGGCATGCAGGAATTCGATGGGTTTGTTATCAAACTGGAACTGACTGAGCGTCATCTTGGTAATACGGTGAACTTCAGGCTCGTCGTCGACGATCAGAACTTTCCACCCTTGCTTGATGTGACGAGTTTCAGTGACATTATCGTCAATGATCAGGATCTCATCATCCAATTGCATAGTTATCATCCTGGTGGCTGTGCCTGAAGTCCGGCTCTTTAATCATATAAAAAGATCTCAAGAATGAAAGGCATACTCACGCTATTTCCCCTGTTCTGTGTCTTCACGCAGTAATTTGCTCTGTGACGTGGTGACACTGACGTACAGAGTAGCTTGTGTCACAATGACTATTCGTGATCGGGTGTTGATAAGAGGGAGAGGGAATGTACCAAACAGTGATCGAGCAGGAATTGCATGAAGCGGCGCAGGTGCTGACTAACTTTATTGGTCAGGCTGAGAATTTGCAGAAAATCTCTGCCGCTGCCGTCATGATAGCCGATTCGTTCAAGCAACAGGGCAAGGTTCTCTCTTGTGGTAACGGGGGATCCCATTGTGATGCCATGCATTTTGCCGAGGAGCTAACGGGTCGTTATCGGGAGAACCGACCAGGCTATGCGGGAATTGCCATCTCCGATCCTAGCCATCTCTCCTGTGTTTCCAATGATTTTGGCTATGAGTATGTGTTCTCCCGCTATGTGGAAGCGGTAGGACGTGAGGGGGATGTGCTCCTGGGGATCTCCACCAGTGGTAACTCGGCTAATATCCTGCGTGCCATCGAGGCGGCCAAGGCCAAGGGCATGAAGAGCATTGCCTTGACGGGTAAGGATGGTGGCAAGATGGCCGGGCTTGCGGATATCGAGATCCGGGTGCCGCATTTTGGTTTTGCCGACCGGATCCAGGAGGTGCATATCAAAATTATCCACATCCTGATCCAGTTGATAGAAAAAGAGATGGTCAAGGCTAGTTGAGGATCGACGCATGTGTGAATTGCTTGGGATGAGCGCCAATGTGCCGACCGATATCTGCTTCAGCTTTACGGGCCTGATGCAGCGCGGCGGTAAGACCGGCCCCCATAGGGATGGCTGGGGCATCACCTTCTATGAGGGCAAGGGGTGCCGAACCTTCAAGGATCCGATGCCCAGCAGCCAGTCGCGGATCGCCCAGTTGGTTCAGGAGTATCCCATCAAGAGCTGTGCCGTGGTTAGCCATATACGGCAGGCGAACCGGGGAGGCATAGCACTGGAAAACACGCACCCTTTTACGCGTGAGCTGTGGGGGCGTTACTGGACCTTTGCCCACAATGGCCAGCTCAGTGGCTACGAGAGCCTGGCGACTGGCCGGTTTCAGCCCGTGGGCACCACCGACAGCGAGCTGGCGTTTTGCTGGTTGCTAAACGAGATGGAGCAGGCATTTGCTACCCCGCCCGAGGAGGTTACGACTTTGTTCACCCTGATCGCCGAGCGCAGTACACAACTGGCGGCATTAGGCGTGTTCAACATGTTGCTCACGGATGGTGAGTTTGTGATGTGCTACTGCACCACTAATTTGCACTGGCTGACCCGGCGGGCTCCTTTCGGTCAGGCGCGTCTGCTGGATGAGGATGTCTCCATCGATTTTCAGCGGGAGACCACGCCGAATGATGTGGTGACTGTCATCGCTACCCTGCCTCTGACTCACGATGAGCGTTGGCAGAAGATGGCCCAAGGGGAGTTCAATCTCTTTCACTATGGTGAGCGGGTGTGGCATGGTTCTGCGGCTTAGGCCACAAATGAGTGCGGCTCGGCTGACTCGCGTTACGCCTAGCTACTGCCAGCGTGCATAAAAAAACAGGAGGACGCTGGGTCCTCCTGTGTCTATTGCGTCACTCCGTCATCTCATGCCTGTTGGCTTGGCTCGTCATCTTCATCGTTGGCGTAACCTTGCGCCGGTAAAGCTTGACCATCCAGCCAGGCTTGACCTGCCTGCATCTGCAGGCGTCCCTGACAGAACCAGTTCACCACCAGCGGATAGATCTGGTGCTCCTGGGTCAGCACTCGGGCAGCCAGCTCATCCGGGGTATCGTCGGTAAAGATCGGTACCTTGGCTTGCAGCACAACCGGGCCACCATCCAGCTCTTCGGTAACAAAGTGCACACTGGCGCCATGCACTTGGTCGCCAGCGGCGATGGCGCGGGCATGGGTGTGGATACCCTGATACTTGGGCAACAGCGCCGGGTGAATGTTGAGCATCCGCCCTTGGTAGTGTTGCACAAAGCTGGGGGTCAGAATGCGCATGAAGCCAGCCATGACGATGAGCTCGGCCTGCCAGGACTCCAGCGCCTGCAGCAGAGCCGCATCATACTCTTCGCGATTGGCATAGGCCTTGTTGTCGAGAACCTGGGTGGCAATGCCTGCTTCCTGGGCGCGTACCAGACCATAGGCGTCGGCGCGATTACTCAGCACGCCGACCAGTTGGCCTTGTACCCGTCCGGCCTCACAGGCGTTAATCAATGCCTGCAAGTTACTGCCATTACCCGAGATCAGTACAACAATACGCATCAGCAGATCTCTACCTGCTCTTCATCGGTGCTGGCTGCGGCTATGTGGCCGATATGCCAGGCTTGCTCCCCTTCGGCTTGCAACAGAGCCAGTGCTTGAGCCACTTGCTCGGCAGGCAGGGCGATGATCATGCCCACCCCACAGTTGAAGGTGCGGTACATCTCGTAGGTGTCCACATTACCGTTGGCTTGCAGCCAAGAGAATACGGCAGGCCACTGCCAGCTCTGGCCATCGATCACCGCTTTGGTATTTTCCGGCAGTACACGGGGGATATTTTCCCAGAAACCGCCGCCTGTGATGTGGGAGAGGGCATGGATATCGCACGCCTTGATGAGCTTGAGTACCGGCTTCACGTAGATGCGGGTTGGTTCCAGCAGGGCGTCAGCCAGGCTCTTGTCACCGACGGTTTGTTGCAGATCGGCCTTGGAGACTTCCAATATCTTGCGGATCAGCGAGAAACCGTTGGAGTGCGGGCCGGAGGAGGCCAGGGCGATCAGGGCATCACCGGCCTTGACCTTGGTGCCATCAATGATTTCAGAGGCTTCCACTACGCCGACACAGAAGCCGGCGATATCATAATCTTCGCCTTCATACATGCCGGGCATCTCGGCAGTCTCACCGCCGATCAGGGAGCAACCTGACATCTCGCAACCGACACCGATGCCGGTCACCACGGCGGCGGCCGTGTCCACATCCAGCTTGCCAGTGGCATAGTAGTCGAGGAAAAACAGCGGTTCAGCACCTTGTACGATGAGATCGTTGGCACACATGGCCACCAGATCGATACCGACTGTGTCATGCTTTTTCAGGTCGATGGCCAGACGCAGCTTGGTGCCAACACCATCGGTGCCAGAAACCAGAACTGGCTCGCGGTAGCCAGCCGGAATGCGGCACAGGGCGCCGAAGCCACCGAGGCCACCGATGACTTCAGGACGGCGAGTGCGCTTGGATACGCCTTTGATACGTTCAACCAGGGCATTACCCGCATCGATATCAACGCCAGCGTCCTTGTAGCTCAGTGAGGTCTTGTCAGTCACAGGAGATCCTTGTCGTATAAGGGGGTGGAAAAAACGCGCATATTCTAGCAACCAAAGGCCTCAGGTTAAAACGAAATCGTTGGTTGGTCGTTCGATTAAACTACTCCACTCCCTGTTCTGTGAATGATAAAATTCTGTGATTAAGCATGGCGCCTAAGGAGCGAATGATGAAAGTGGTTGAGGTCAAACACCCGTTGGTAAAACACAAGCTGGGATTGATGCGCGAAGCAGATATCAGTACCAAGCGTTTTCGTGAGTTGGCCAAGGAGGTGGGAAGTCTGTTGACCTATGAGGCGACGGCTGATTTCGAGACCGAAAAAGTGACCATAGAGGGGTGGAATGGCCCGGTCGCCGTGGATCAGATCAAGGGTAAAAAAGTGACTGTGGTGCCTATCCTGCGTGCTGGACTTGGCATGATGGACGGGGTCCTGGAGCACATGCCCAGCGCCCGAGTCAGTGTGGTGGGCATCTATCGGGATGAAGAGACCCTCAAGCCGGTTCCCTACTTTGAGAAGATCGTCAGCAATATCGAAGAGCGTCTGGCCCTGGTGGTGGATCCCATGTTGGCCACGGGCGGCTCCATGATCGCGACCATAGACCTGTTGAAGAAGAAGGGCTGCAAGTCGATCAAGGTGATAGTGCTGGTGGCGGCGCCAGAAGGCCTTGCAGCGCTGCAGGCGGCGCACGATGATGTGGAGCTCTATTGCGCCGCCATAGATGAACGACTCAATAGTAAGGGCTATATAGTCCCGGGCTTGGGTGATGCTGGCGATAAGATTTTTGGTACTAAATAACGCGTTATGACACCGCAATAAAAAACCGGCAATTAGCCGGTTTTTTATTGGCTCGGCCCATGGCCGCAGCAGGCTTGCTGCCTTGGGCCTACGACCGCTATCATCGAGGCAATTATCTGGGGAGCTTAGCCATGTTACGGATCCTGTGGGGGTGTTGTTGTCTGGGGGGGATGCTGCTGATGGCCTCCTCTGCTGTGGCCGCAGCGCAGCGTGATGAATCGCTCTATCAGGCCAGTGTGTCTATGCCTAGCGAGCAACTGGCTGCGGAGCGCGAGGCTCTGTTGCTGGTGCTCAACCGCCTGACAGGGCAGCAGATCGATACGACCCGTCCTGAGGTGGCGCAGGCTCTGCTGCAAGTCGGTGCCTTGGTGCAGAGTGCGAACCCGAGACCAAACCAGGTGTTGGATGTCCAATTTCAGGCGCCGGCTATTGATACTCTCATTCAGCGTTCGGGGGCCCCGCTATGGCTGACGCCACGGCCGCCCCTGTTACTGTGGATCGTCAGCCATAATGCTGAGCAGCCCATCATACCGGGTGACGCTTCCACCTCCTGGCCAGAGCAGTTTCGCCGGCAGGGCGTGGTGGTGGGGTTTCCGGCTAACTTTCCCCTGCTCGATCTGGACGATGTGGCACTGGTGACCCCCGATGCCATTCAGCAAGGGCTGATGCCATCACTACTGCAGGCCAGTCAACGCTATGCCCCAGGTCTGTTGCTGCTGGGCGAGTTAGACCAGCAGGGGCAAGCATGGGCATTGCACTGGTCACTGCGTGATGCGTCAGGGGCCGGTAAGGAGCTTATCTCGGGTCAGGCCAAGGGCAACGAGGCCGAGGTGGCGGCTCAAGCCTTGAGTGCGGTGAGCAGTTATCTGGCGGAGCGTTATGGGAAGCGTCAGTTGGCGGTGACCACCAATACCGTGCCTGTGGCTGCCAGCTCAGCTCAGGAGACGGGCGGCGGCGAAGTCCGCCTGGTTGTCGAGAAGATAGGCACCCTGGATGATCTGCTGTTGCTGCAGAACCAGTTACGCCAGAATCACTCTATTCGGGCATTTCATGTGGAGAGTATGGCCAGCGATCGCGTCACCCTGGTGCTGAGTCTGGCCGTATCGGCCGAGGTGGTGTTGCAGACCCTGGCGTTGGATAAGCAACTGCAACCGATAGGAACCGAGCCTTTTCACTATCAATGGCAGCAGCCATAACGGGAGTGGTATGTCACACCAATCCATGAATCAACCGATCCAACTCTCATTGGCCGTGCAACTGCCGGATGATGAGACCTTTGCCAGTTTTTATCCCGGTGATAATGCCCAGCTCATCACCAGCCTGAAAAATGCGACCATAGGACAGGGGGCTCCCCTGCTGTTTTTCTGGGGCAGTCAGGGTTCAGGGCGCTCGCATCTACTGCATGCCACCTGTGCCGAGGTGAATGCCAGTGGTGATGCGGCCGCGTATATTCCGCTGGAGCAGCATGCGGGGTTTGATCCTGGCGTGCTGGAGCAGATGGAGCAGTTGCCTCTGGTTTGTCTGGATAATTTAGATTCGATCGCGGGTAATGCGGAGTGGGAGGAGTCGTTATTCGATTTCTTCAATCGCTGGAAGGAACACAATCAGGGCTCGCTTATTGTCTCGGCGGCCACGGCGCCCCGCAAGATAGGGCTCTGCTTGCCCGATCTGGCCTCACGACTGGATTGGGGGTTGGCTTATCAGCTCCATGAGCTGGATGATGAGGGTAAGCTCAGCGCCCTGCAACTGCGGGCTGAATTGCGCGGTTTCAAGTTGCCGGTGGATGTGGGGCGTTTCTTGCTCAACCGACTATCGCGGGATATGCGCACCCTGCTGGCCACCTTGAACGAGTTGGACAATGCCTCTTTGGATGCCAAGCGTAAGCTCACCATTCCCTTTGTCAAAGAGGCACTACGTCTGTAGTGCCTCGAGAGCTCGGGGTTAGAGCAGTTCCAGCACTCGCTCTGGCGGTCGACCTATCCGGGCTTGAGCCCCCTTGACCACTATGGGTCGCTCCAGCAGGGCGGGGTGGGTTGCCAGTGCAGCATAGAGGCTCGCCTCATCGAGCTCGGGGGCATCGAGTCCCAGCTCCTGATAGAGGCTCTCCTTGCTCCGCATCAACTGGCGCACTGAGTCAAACCCCAGGGCGTTCACCAGTTGTTGGAGCTTGGCCACATCCGGTGGCGTCTCCAGATAGCGGATCACCTCGGGGGTACAACCGCGGGCCTCAAGTAGCGCCAGGGTCTCGCGGCTCTTAGAGCAGCGCGGATTATGGTAGATCACCAGTGGCATCATACAGACCCTCTCTTTCACCATCACTCGTTACTGCTTCAAGCTCTCATCCTGGCGTTTAGCCTCTTCCAGCTGTACCAGGCGGGCATCGATGCGGGCGATGACCAACTTGTCACTGGTCGCGGCGCGAGCCAGATTTAGCTCATCCATGGCGCGGAGGAAGTCGCCCTTAAGGGCTCGGCTCTCGCCATAGGCCAGATGCAGATTGGTTTGATCCCCCGTCTGTTGATAGACATCGGTCAGCATTTGCCAACCCAGATCGCTGTCTGGGTGATTACGCACAAACAGATCCAACATCTTGGCTGCTTTTTGTGCCTCTCCTGTCTGTTGATAGGCCGCTGCCAGATTGAATACCACCACGCCATTGTCAGGCAGCGTCTTATAGCGGCTCTCTAGACGTTTGATGGCCTGCTGCGAACGATTGGCGGCCAGATCAATATCACTCAAGGTATCGAGAATAAACAGGTCATCAGGATAGCGGCGGCTTAACTCCTGGATCAGGGGTTCGGCCTCTGTATTGCGTTTGAGGGCCAGCAGAGCCAGGGCTTTACCGTATGACAGGCTGTCGCGTAACGCTGGTTGACGGGTCAGTTGGCGCTGAAAATAGTCCAGCATGCCTTCCGGGGTTTCGCTGCTATAGCGCACCTGGATCCGGGCCTTGGCAAATTGGAAGTCAAGATCACTGGCCGGTGCCCGCTGAGGATAGTTGGCCGCCCGGCTGCGAGCCTCGGCGATCCGGGTCTCGGGCAGGGGGTGGGTGAGCAGCATCTCAGGTGGCTTGCTGGCATAGCGATAGGTCGCGGCCAGTTTCTGGAAGAAGTTAGCCATGCCCATGGGCTCGAATCCCGAATCATAGAGCACCTTCATGCCGATGCGGTCAGCTTCATACTCGTTGTCCCGGGTGTAGTTGATGGCCGATTGTACCTGCAACCCCATGGTGGTTTGCAAGGCGGCGATCCCGGCGGTGGGATTGAGGATGGCCAGGGCCACTGAGCCAACTAGGCCAGCTATGGTGACCGGGGTCTGGCGGGTCTGTGCCTCCATATAGCGGGCGATATGGCGTTGGGTTACATGGCTGATTTCGTGAGCGAGGACCGAGGCCAGCTCGCTCTCGTCATCGGCACTCAGAAATAGCCCGGTATGCACCTTGACCTTGCCCCCGAGGAACGCCGCCGCGTTGATGGTGTCATCCTTGACCAGGAAGAAGGTAAAGGGGAAACGCACATCGGTGGCATGGGAGAGTAAGCGCTGACCCAGGTCGGTGAGGTACTCGCTCAATACCGGGTCATCGACTATGGGCAAGCTGGCTCTGGCCAGCCGGATAAAGGAGTTACCGTAGGCCATCTCCTTGTCGATGGAGAGGGCTGAGACGCCTGCCGTGCCGATATCCGGCAATTGATTCTCTCCCAGCGCATGGACTTGACTGCTGAGGAGGGCGAGGGTGATAGCATAGGCAGCTGGATTGAAAAAATGCTTGAAAGACACGAGGATACCTCCCAGTAAGAGCTTGGGCAGCATACTCCCCCCTCGGATCCTGGACAAGCCTGAAAAAGAGGGCGTGCTGCCTGCAAACGAGCGATCCTCTGGGGAGGCTATGCCTCATGCTGGCGCGTTATGGGGTAAACTCAAGACTATTCACCATGGGGGCTATGGTTAGTGGCACGCCCATGGTTTTACCACTTGCAGTGAGAGGCTTCGCACTATGTTCAATGTTCTGGTCAGTTGGTATCGGCGGCGTTTTTCGGATCCTGCTGCAGTGACGCTATTTTTGATGCTGCTAGCCGGCTTTCTGACTCTCTATTTCTTTAGTGATCTGATCGGCCCCATCCTGGTGGCGTTGGTGCTGGCCTATTTGCTGGAGTGGCCCACCCAACATTTGATGCGGATTGGTTGTTCCCGAACCGTGGCCGCAACTCTCGTATTGCTGCTGTTTATTGGTGTCATGCTGCTCCTGCTGACCGGGCTATTGCCGAGCATAGTCCGGCAGGGGCTCAACTTGGCTAAAGAAGCCCCCATTATGCTGAGTAACGTGAAGGAGTACCTGCAACGGTTGCCCCAGGCCTACCCGGATCTGGCTGATGTCACCTTGGTTGAGACCCTGTTGAACTCACTGCAAGGGCGGCTGGTCGGGGTGGGGGAGAGTCTGGTTACGGCCTCGCTCTCCTCGCTCATCAACATAGTGGTGCTGATGATTTATTTTGTCTTGGTGCCCATCATGGTGTTTTTCATGTTGAAAGATAAGGGGGTGCTATTGGCTGGGGTACGCCGCTTCCTGCCTTCCAACCGGGCTCTTGCCAATCAGGTCTGGTTGGAGATGAATATCCAGATCATGAACTATATCCGTGGCAAGGTACTGCATATCCTGCTAATCAGCCTGGTCAATTATCTGGTGTTTTATGTGATGGGCATCAACTATGCCTTGTTGCTGGGGGTGGGGGTGGGGCTCTCTGTGCTGATCCCCTATGTGGGGGCTGTGATGATCACGGTTCCCGTGGTGGTGGTGGCGCTGTTCCAATGGGGGCTATCCCCTGATCTGGCCTATCTGCTGCTGGCTTATGGCATAGTTCAGGCGTTGGATGCCAACTTGGTGGTGCCTCTGCTCTTCTCTGAGGCAATGAATCTGCACCCTATTGCCATCATCATAGCCGTGCTTATCTTCGGTGGGCTGTGGGGGTTTTGGGGCGTCTTCTTTGCCATACCGCTTGCCACGCTGGTGAAGGCGGTACTGCATGCCTGGCCTGGGCAAACCAGCAAGAAGGAGAGCGTACCGGCCTGACTTTGCTTCAAATAGCAGAAGACCAGCACAAGGCTGGTCTTCGATTACTCAGAGTGTTAACACCTATTAGTGCAGGATCCGAGCCCGAATGGTGCCATTGATCTGCTTGAGGCGAGCCAGTGCTTCCTCACTGCGTTCGGTTTCTACATCGATGACCACATAGCCAATATCGGAGGTGGTCTGCAGGTATTGACCGGCGATGTTGATCCCCTCTTCGGCGAAGGCCTGGTTGATTTGATTCAATACGCCAGGCTGGTTGTGGTGAATATGTAGCAAGCGGCTAGAGCCACGATGCTCAGGCAAGGAGACCTCAGGGAAGTTCACCGCCGTCAAAGTGGAGCCGTTGTCGGAGTATTTAACCAGTTTACTGGAGACTTCCAAGCCGATATTTTCCTGGGCTTCCTGAGTCGAACCACCTATGTGGGGAGTCAGCAGCACATTATCGAAGGCTTGCAGCGGGGAGACGAACGCCTCGCCGTTGGCGGTAGGCTCAACTGGGAATACGTCGACGGCAGCGCCAGCCAGATGGCCGCTCTGCAGCGCCGCGGTCAGGGCTGGAATGTCCACCACTGTGCCGCGGGCGGCGTTGATCAGAATGGCACCTGGCTTCATCTGCGCCAGTTCTGCGGCACCAATCATATCTTTGGTCGAGGCGGTTTCGGGAACGTGCAGGGTCACTACATCGGCCATGCCGAGCAGGGTTTCAAGGCTGGCGACCTGGGTGGCGTTACCCAAAGAGAGCTTGTTCTCGATATCGTAGTAGTAGACTTTCATACCGATACTTTCGGCTATGATGGAGAGCTGGGTACCGATGTGGCCATAGCCTATGATGCCCAGCTTCTTACCACGAGCCTCAACGGAATTGTTGGCGCTCTTGTCCCATTCGCCACGGTGAGCCTTGGCATTCTTGGCCGGGATACCACGTAGCAACAGCAAAATTTCGCCCAGCACTAGCTCAGCCACACTGCGAGTGTTGGAGAAGGGCGCATTGAATACCGGGATGCCTCGGGCTTCAGCAGCCTTCAAGTTGACTTGGTTGGTACCAATGCAGAAGCAACCGATGGCGACCAGCTTTTGGGCGGCATTCAGCACTTTCTCGGTCAGATTGGAGCGGGAGCGGATACCGACAAAGTGTACATCGCGGATTTTTTCAATTAACGCATCTTCTTCCAATGACCCCTTCAGATATTCGATATTGCTGTAGCCAGCGGCCTTGAAGGTGTCAACCGTGTTTGGGTGTACACCTTCGAGCAACAGGATCTTAATCTTCTCTTTTTCCAGTGAATAACGGCTCATTTAGGTCCCTCTGGTGTGGCGTTACGGGGTGGGGAAACGGCTAGCGTCGCAGGAGGCCGTGCCCAAGATGGTGAGGTGTGTAAACTAGCAAAAAAGCGGTACGCTGGGCAACCGCGATTCTTTGGGTTGGCGAGAAAAACCAAGGGCACCAGGCCCTTGGCCATGCAGGTTCGTCAACTCTGGAGTTGAGGCGGCTCACTTTAACTGTTGGTGTGCATACCGGGGATCTGATGCCAGTAACCGTTGCACTCTTGGGCGGTGAGGGGCAAGGGCGGTGCAATGCCGCTGAGTTGCTGGGCAAAGCGCTCGACCGACTGCAGTGTGTCATGGTCTTGCGGGCTGAGACGCACTATATCGACCAGCCCCTGCATGCTGGGGAGATCCCGCCCCAGGTTATAGCAATGGCCGGATTGTGTCTGGATGCCATTGAGTACGAAGAGTGCTTCTCCCTCCTGGCTATTGACCAGACGCCCTTGCGGATCGGCACGACAGGCCAGTTCACAACTATCTTTGGGGCGATTTTCGGCGCGGGCGGTGAAGCAGCGGGCGGAATAGGCCAGCGGCAGATGGCCGTAGGCGAATACCTCTACCTGGAATTGCTCGCGGATGTTTCGCTCTTGGCACTCCTGTAACAGTTGTTGCAGCCAGTCGCGCGACAGCTCAACGGGCATCACCCAGCGCTGCATCCCCTTGCTCAGCAGCATCTGGATCACATCGGCGTTATAGCAGTTGATGGCGGGGCCACAGACAAAAGGCAGCTTGGCTTCGTGGGCCAATTGCACTGTCCCCAGATCATTGGCTTCGATCAGCAGCTCGCCATTTTCCACCCACTTTTTCATCTCGGCGAGCTCGGAGGGGGCCTGGATCAGAGCCAGGGTGGAGATCACGACCTGTTTGCCACTCTCCCGTAATGGGTGCGCCAACCGCAACCAGTCCGCCAGTTTCAACTCCCGTCGCTTGCTGCAGACGGTTTCCCCCAGATAGACAATATCGACCGGGCTGTTACTCGCGGCTTGATAGAAGTGTTCGACTTCCGCCTGTGGCCAGAAGTAAAGCAGGGGCCCCAAGGATAGTTTCATGCTCATCTCGATTAACTCCGGGGCTACTGCCACTCTCTATGGTAGGCGCCTAGGGTGGTTTGACTGCCCTCTGAGATGGCGGCCAACTGTTTATCCCAGGCGGTATGGACTTGATAGGCGGCCGGGTTTGCCAGGTAACTATCGATGGCCGCACGCCAGACTCTGGTTACCTGCTCCACATAGGCCGGGCTGCGTTGTCGACCTTCAATCTTCACCGAGCGGATACCGCAGGCAAATAACTCAGGCAACAAGGCTAAGGTATTGAGGCTGGTTGGCTCCTCCAGGGCGTGATAGAGCTGCTCGCCGACGCGATAGCGCCCCTTGCACAGTGTGGGGTAGCCCGCGTTTTCGCCCGGCCCATAACGGTCAATCAGTACCTCATTGAGCCGGGACTCCAGACCGCTGGCGGTCTCCTGCCAGCGGACGAAACGCGCCGGTGAGCAGGCCCCGACCGTATTGGGGCTCTCGCCTGTCATGTAGGAGGAGAGGTAGCAGCGTCCTTCGGCCATGATGCAGAGGCTGCCGAAGGCAAAGACCTCCAGCTCGGCCGTGGTGTCGCGGGAGAGCTGTTTGACTTGGTGCATGGAGAGCACCCGGGGCAGCACCACGCGTTGGATATTGAAATTCTCCTGATAAAACCGAATGGCCGCGCTGTTGGTGGCCGAGGCCTGGACCGAGAGGTGAAGCTCCATCTGTGGATAGGTGCGGTGGGCATAATCGAGCAGGGCAATATCGGCGATGATCAAGGCATCGGCGCCCAGGGCTACCGCTTTGTCGACGGCCTGATGCCAGCGCTTGGCTCCACCTGGATGAGCGAAGGTGTTGATGGCCACATGGAGCTTGCGCTGGTGCTGGTGGACATAGGCGACAGCCCGCTCCAGCTTCTTGTCATCAAAATTCAGACCGGCGAAGTGGCGGGCATTGGTATCGTCTTTAAAGCCGATAAAAACGGCATCAGCACCGTGGTCAACTGCGGCTTTGAGGGCGGGCAAGTTACCTGCAGGACAGAGCAGTTCCATAAACGCTTCCCGTTACAACTAAAGTGGGGCGATTGTAGAGAAGCTGAGGATGTGCAATTTTGACTTGCGGCAGTTTTATGTGTGCCAGCAGAATTAAAGTTGATTTCCAACAGAATTAATCTGGCTGCTATGTGGTTAGATGGTCGTTTTACAGCGGGAGAAGCTAACTGTGTTGACTCGAATTCATCGTGCCCTGGTGCAGACCGCCCCTAAGGCCCTGCGTTTGCCTATGCAGATGGTGCCTTTTGCGCTGCAGAAGCAGGTGATGCGTAAGGCCTTGACTCAAGTATTCAAAGAGGCCTTGGCGGAAGGGGACTTTGAGTTCTTACGGGGGAGTTGGTTGAAGCTGAGTGTCGAGGATGCGGGCTTATGCTGGTTTATTAGTTATCAGGATGAGGCCTTGCAGATCGCCGAGCAAATCGCACAACCCGATGTAACCTTCACCGCCTCGCTCAATGATCTGATCCTGATGGCCGCCCGCAAGGAAGATCCCGACTCGCTCTTCTTTCAGCGTCGCTTGAAGATAGAGGGGGATACTGAGCTGGGCCTGGAAGTCAAAAACCTGATCGACAGTCTGGATCTGGCGGTATTACCTGCCTTGCTGCAACGGGCTCTGGGTGATTTAGCCACCTTTATTCAACAAGGTACTAATCTGCAACAGAAAGGCGGGGCTGCTTCCGATCTGCGGACGGCCTAAGTCAGATGTGGTGTCTTTTCCGCTGAGTTCTGCGCTGGCCCAGGCGGTGTATATGACGTCTGTGTAGACAGATTAAAGCCCAGCCGAGCAGACAAAACGATGCTAGCTGTATGCCCAGGGGCAGCGGACTGCGCCACACCAGAATCACCAAGCCTATCTGCAAAAAAGGCATCAACTCATACAGCCATTCCGGTTGTAGCCAGAACTTGTGCGGGTAGAAGACAAGGTCACGTCGGCGGGCCGTGGAGCGCAAGATGCTGATGAGTGCTCCGCAGATATAAAACAGCAAGCCCCCCATTAGCAGCAGCTCCATGTTGCTGCGTAGCAGTAAGAGCCCCCCTGACAGGGTGTAGGTTAAGGGCAGCAGTTCGTAGATAAATAGGGGTAACATAAATGTGACCTGCTTCTACTTTATGTAAGGACAGAGTTGCCTCTTCGTTTAAAGATAGATGCGCAAGGTTACTTTTGCAAATTCGCTCCCCCTTGGTCTACGCCTAGGGGGAGGCGCATGTTACCATCCGCCACTAGTCGCTCGAGAACATGAAGCAATGTTAGATAATATTCGAATTGTCCTGGTGAACACCTCCCATACTGGCAACATAGGTTCCGCCGCCAGAGCCATGAAGACCATGGGCATCCATGAGCTGGTACTGGTCTCTCCCGTTGAGGCGATAGATGGTCAGGCCGTTTCCATGGCCGCCGGCGCCACAGACATCTTGGCGAATGCCCGAACCGTGACCACCCTGGCTGAGGCGGTGGCCGATTGCCAGCTAGTGATAGGGAGCAGCGCGCGCTCGCGAACTCTGGAGTGGCCCATGCTGGATCCTCGTGAAGCCGGCGCCAAGGCGATTGCGGAGTCTGCGCAGCATAAGGTCGCTTTTGTCTTTGGCCGCGAACGCACCGGGCTCACGAACGATGAGTTGCAGCAGTGTCATTTCCATGTCTGTATCCCAGCCAATCCTGAGTACAGCTCCTTGAATCTGGCCATGGCAGTGCAGACGCTCTGTTATGAAACCCGCATGAGTTGGCTCGCCGGACATGAAGTGGTGGTGAGTGATGAGGTATATCCCCAGCAGCAGGAGCTGGATCGTTTCTATGATCATCTGCAGCACACGCTACTGAACATTGGCTTCTTGCGTGCCGACCATCCGGGACAGGTGATGAGCAAGTTACGTCGACTCTATAACCGCAGCCGCCCCGACAGTCAGGAGCTCAACATACTGCGCGGCATACTGACGGCCGTTGAGAAATTTGGCCGGAGTAGTTGACTAGCTAGCATGGTTAAATACTTGACTCAAAAGGTCGGGCATGGGATTATCATCATAGCTTAATATGATAGGTGGATCTGCTATGCGACTGACTTCGAAAGGGCGTTATGCCGTAACCGCCATGCTGGATGTAGCCCTGCATGCCGAGTTGGGCCCGGTTCCGCTTGCGGATATTTCCGAGCGTCAGGGTATCTCGCTCTCCTATCTGGAGCAGCTCTTCTCCAAACTGCGGCGACAGGGGTTGGTCGCCAGTGTGCGCGGTCCAGGTGGTGGTTATCGCCTGGGTATGGCGCCTGCCGACATCTCGATTGGCAAGGTCATAGCCGCAGTGAATGAATCGGTTGATGCGACGCGTTGCCATGGACAAAACGGTTGCCAAGGCGGCACCCAGTGTTTGACTCATGCCTTATGGCGTGATCTCAGCGATCGCATCAGCAACTTTCTTGACGATATCACCTTGGCCGAGTTGGTAACCCAGGCTGACGTCAAACGTATCGCCGAGCATCAGGACAAGCATAAACAGGCCATTCCAGCCCAGGGTAACAAGCTGGAACTTGACCCCATCAGTGTGACACTGCAACTGGGTTGAGCCTCTGGCCTGTATGATATCGAGGTAATATTTGAATATGAAACTGCCTATCTATCTGGATTATTCCGCGACCACGCCGGCCGATCCCCGGGTCGCCGAGAAAATGATGCAATGCCTGACTCTGGATGGCATTTTTGGCAACCCTGCTTCTCGTTCGCACCGCTTTGGCTGGCAGGCTGAAGAGGTGGTCGATGAGGCGCGTAATCAGGTGGCTGAACTCATCGGTGCCGATCCCCGTGAAATTGTCTTTACCTCCGGGGCGACCGAATCCAATAACCTGGCCATCAAGGGCATAGCCCACTTTTACCGGAAACAGGGTAAGCACATTATTACCTGCAAGACCGAGCATAAGGCGGTTCTCGATCCTTGCCGTTATCTGGAAGGCGAGGGGTTTGAGGTGACTTATCTGGATCCACAGTCCAATGGTCTGGTTTCGCTGCAGCAAATTGAAGCCGCCATGCGCGATGACACCATTCTGCTGAGCCTGATGCACGTCAATAACGAAATTGGCGTCATTCAGGATGTGGCGGCCATAGGTGAGCTGTGTCGTGCTCGCAAAATCTTCTTTCATGTGGATGCTGCGCAGAGTCTGGGCAAAATTGCCATCGATGTAGAAGCGATGAAGATCGACTTGCTCTCCATGTCTGCTCACAAGATTTATGGCCCCAAGGGCATAGGTGCCCTGTTTGTGCGCCGTAAGCCGCGGGTGCGTCTGGAGGCCCAGATGCACGGTGGTGGACACGAGCGTGGCATGCGTTCCGGTACCCTGCCGACCCATCAGATAGTGGGTATGGGTGAGGCTTGCCGCATTGCGCGCCTGGAGATGGCCAGTGATGAAGAGCGGATCATGGCGTTGCGGGATCGTCTGTGGGATGGCATCAAGAATATTGAAGAGGTCTATATCAATGGCGATGTCAAACAGCGAGTTCCTGGCAATCTGAATGTCAGCTTTGCCTATGTAGAGGGTGAGTCGCTGATTATGGCGCTCAAGGATCTGGCGGTCTCTTCCGGTTCGGCTTGTACATCGGCTAGCTTGGAGCCTTCCTATGTGCTGCGCGCATTGGGTCTGAGCGATGAATTAGCACACAGCTCGATCCGTTTCTCCATCGGCCGTTTTACCACGGCAGAGGAGATCGATTATGCGGTGCAACTGATCAACGATTCGATCAGTCGTTTACGTGAACTATCCCCCCTGTGGGATATGTTCAAAGAGGGTGTTGACCTGAGCAAGGTTGAATGGGTACATCACTAAATCCGGTCAGATGCAGTTTGGAGGTGAGACATGGCATACAGTGAGAAAGTCATTGACCATTATGAAAACCCACGTAACGTAGGCTCCTTTGATAAGGATGACCCTAGCGTGGCTACGGGTATGGTCGGCGCACCGGCCTGTGGTGATGTGATGAAGTTGCAGCTCAAGATCAGCGATGCGGGCATCATAGAAGATGCAAAATTCAAGACCTATGGCTGTGGCTCGGCCATCGCGTCCAGCTCGTTAGTCACCGAATGGGTGAAGGGCAAGACCCTGGAGCAAGCCCAAGCCATCAAGAATACCGAGATTGCTGAAGAGCTGGCGTTGCCTCCGGTGAAAATCCACTGCTCTATCCTGGCGGAAGATGCCATCAAGGCGGCAATCTCTGACTATAAGAAGAAAAAAGGTCTCGAATAAGTACATTTAAGGTGAATGAGATGGCTGTAAGCATGACTGATGCCGCTGCTGAGCGGGTAAAAAAATTCCTGCAAAGCCGTGGTAAGGGCTTGGGGCTGCGCCTGGGGATCAAGACCTCGGGCTGTTCGGGCATGGCCTATGTGCTGGAGTTTGTCGACGAAGCCCAGCCCGATGATGAGATCTTCGAACTGCATGGTGTCAACATCATAGTCGACAGCAAAAGCCTCATTTACCTGGATGGCACCGAGCTCGACTTCGTTAAGGAAGGCCTTAACGAAGGTTTCAAATTCAATAATCCCAATGTGAAGGGAGCCTGTGGCTGCGGCGAGAGCTTCACTGTCTAGCCATGTGTTGTTGAGGGCTGAATGCGTGAATTATTTCGAGCTGTTTGCACAACCTTTGCAGTTTGAGCTGGATACGACTCAGTTGGCGGAGCACTACCGCCGACTGCAGCAGCAGTTCCACCCGGATCGCTACGCTGCGGCGCCTGATGCGGAACGTCTGGTTGCCTTGCAGCAGGCGGCGGAGATCAACAGCGGTTATCAGACGCTCAAAGACCCCCTGACTCGTGCCGAATATCTGCTTAGCCTGTTAGGCTTGGATATTCGAGGCGAGCAACACACTCTGCAGGATCCTGAGTTTCTCATGCAGCAGCTGGAGTGGCGTGAAGAGCTGGAAGCGCTGCGTGAGTCAGCCGATCCCGATGCGGCCATTCCCCTCTTTGCCCAACGTATTCATCGCGAATATCAGCGTTTGCTGACCATACTGACTCTGGCATTAGCGGTGCCAGAGCGCGAGGTGGCGGCCACCCAGATCCGTAAGCTCAAGTTCATCCGCAAGTTGCGTGAAGAGCTGGAGCGTCTCGAAGACTCTTTGATGGACCTTTGATTTTCCATGGCGTTATTACACATAGCTGAACCTGGCCAGAGCGCGGCACCCCATCAACACAAGTGGGCTGTGGGTATCGATCTGGGCACCACTAACTCCCTGGTGGCTGTCGTGCGCAGTGCCAGTGCCGAGACCTTGCCTGATGCGCAGGGGCGTCATCTACTCCCTTCGGTCGTCCAGTATCTGCCTGCCGGTATTCGGGTGGGTCATGAGGCCAAGGCCGATGCGGCCCTCGATCCACGCAATACCCTCTCCTCGATCAAGCGATTGATGGGCAAGTCGGCCACTGAGCGTGTATCGGCGCATCTACCTTACCAGTTTAGTGCCAGCGACAGTGGCATGGTCCAGATCGAGACTGTCATTGGCCCGGTGAATCCGGTTCAGGTGTCGGCCGAGGTGCTCAAGGCCCTGGCACAGCGCGCCAGCGAGAGCCTGGGTTCCGAGTTGGATGGAGTGGTCATCACGGTTCCTGCCTACTTCAATGATGGTCAGCGCCAAGCGACCAAGGATGCGGCCCGGCTTGCGGGGCTGCATGTGTTACGTCTGCTCAATGAGCCCACGGCGGCGGCCGTAGCCTATGGCTTGGACTCAGGCCAAGAGGGGCTGATTGCTGTCTATGACCTGGGCGGCGGCACTTTCGATATCTCAATCCTGCGCTTGCACCGGGGGGTGTTCGAAGTGCTCGCCACGGGCGGTGACTCGGCCTTGGGCGGCGATGATTTCGATCACCTGCTAGCCGATTGGTTGTTGGCTCAGGCCTCCCCAGTCGCGCCCTTGTCGCCCGAGCTGCAACGCCAATTGCTGGATCTGGCCTGTGCCACCAAGCAACAGCTCACCGAGTGCAACTCGGTGGCAGTCACCTTTGCCGGTTGGCAGGGTGAGGTGAGCCGCGGCTTGTTCGACTCGTTGATTGAACCCCTGGTGAAGAAGACCCTGCTGGCCTGTCGCCGCGCTCTGAAGGATGCTGCAGTCACAGCCGCTGAGGTGTTGGAAGTGGTGATGGTCGGCGGCTCGACCCGAGTGCCTCTGGTGCGCGCTCGGGTGGGTGAGTTTTTCGGCCGCACTCCCTTGACCAGCTTGGACCCAGATAAGGTGGTAGCGCTAGGCGCGGCCATTCAGGCCGATGTGCTGGTAGGCAACAAGCCTGATTCGGAGATGTTGCTGCTGGATGTGATCCCCCTCTCCCTGGGGCTGGAGACCATGGGGGGGCTAGTCGAGAAGATCATCCCGCGCAACACCACCATTCCCGTGGCGCGTGCTCAGGAGTTTACCACCTTCAAAGATGGGCAAACGGCCATGGCCATGCATGTGGTTCAGGGTGAGCGTGAGCTGGTGGCCGATTGCCGCTCTCTGGCGCGTTTTACCCTGCGAGACATCCCGCCCATGGCGGCGGGGGCGGCCCATATCCGCGTCACCTTCCAGGTGGATGCCGATGGCCTGCTCTCGGTCTCGGCGCTAGAGAAGAGCTCCGGTGCTCAGGCAGCCATAGAGGTGAAACCCTCCTATGGGCTGCATGAGGATGAGATAGCCAACATGCTGCGTGACTCCATGCAGTTTGCCCAGCAGGATATCCAGGCCCGCATGCTCGCTGAGCAGCAGGTTGACGCCGATCGGGTACTGGAGAGTGTGGGCCAGGCTCTGCTGCTGGATGGTGATGCTTTGCTGGAGCGGGGAGATCGAGCCGTGATCGATGCGGCCCTGGCCACACTGCGAACCTGCCGCCATGGTTCTGATGTGGATGCCATCAAGGCGGCGATTAGTGCAGTCGACCATGCCACCGCCGATTTTGCCGCCCGTCGGATGGATGCCTCCATCCGTAAAGCCCTGCAAGGGCAACAGATAGACAAGGTGTAATATGCCCAAGATTGTATTTCTTCCCCATGAGACACTCTGCCCTGAGGGGTTGGTGGTCGACGCGGCCAGCGGCGAGACGATTCTGGACGTGGCACTGCGACATCACATCGACATCGAACATGCTTGCGAGAAATCCTGCGCCTGCACCACCTGTCACTGCATAGTGCGTGAAGGGTTTGATTCCCTGGAACCCAGCGATGAGCTGGAGGATGACATGCTGGATAAGGCGTGGGGATTGGAGCCAGAGTCCAGACTCAGCTGCCAGGCCAAGGTGGCCGATGACGATCTGGTGGTGGATATTCCCAGGTACACCATCAATCTGGCATCGGAACGCCATTAATCGCGTTCGAGTCATTGACGGATGGCCTCATCTTTTGTTCTATCTCCTCATGTGTTGCTGACTGAACCCAAGAGAGTGTGCCAGTGTACCTCCCTAGCTGTATCTCAGTTGCTTTGACTCCCATACAGGCCGCATCCACCAGGATGTGGCCTTTTGCATTCATTTTTAGTTCACAAGGATAGCCATTGTTATGTCTGCCATCATGAAACTGCTTTTGACTGACCATACTGCCGAAGCTCAATGGGGCGAGAAGGCGTTGCTGAGTTTTCACCAACATGGCGCCTCCATCCACATCAGTGGCAATGAGGCTGAGTGTTTGCGGCTCATTCAACGGGCTGGACGGCGCTTGGATGGTCAGGGGATCAAGCAGGTCGCGCTGGTGGGGGGCGAGTGGGATTTAGAGCGGCGCTATGCCTTCTATCAGGGCTTCTATAACCCCAAAGCGGGACAGAGTCTCTATCTGGGCGAGATGCCTGCCGCCGAGCAGGCACAACTGGATGCGCTGCTGGAGGTGACCCGTTGGGTGCGGCAGATCACCAACGGTACACCGGACGAGGTTTACCCACAGATGCTGGCCGAGCAGGCGGCCACCTTTATCGGACAACAGGCTCCTGAGGCGACCAGCTACAGCATCATCAGTGGTGACGAGTTGAAGGCACTCGGTCATGTGGGTATCTATCAGGTGGGACGGGGCAGCGAGCGGGAGCCGGCGCTGCTGGTGCTGGACTACAACCCCAGTGGCAACCCGGATGCGCCAGTAGCGGCCTGTCTGGTGGGTAAGGGCATCACGTTTGATTCCGGTGGCTATAGCCTCAAGGGGTCGGACAACATGCTGCCGATGAAGTCAGATATGGGGGGCGCGGCCATGGTGAGTGGTGCCCTGGCGCTGGCTATTCGTCAGGGGCTCAAGGCGCGGGTCAAACTCTTCCTCTGCTGTGCCGAGAATCTGGTCAGCGGTCATGCCTTCAAGCTGGGTGACATCCTGACTTACCGTAACGGGGTGACTGTAGAGATCCTCAACACGGATGCGGAGGGGCGCCTGGTGTTGGCCGATGGTCTGCTCTGCGCCAGCGAGACGGGGGCCCAGCACATTCTGGATGCGGCCACCCTCACAGGGGCGGCCAAAGTGGCCTTGGGTCGGGACTATCATGCTATCCTGAGCCCGGATGAAAACCTCTCTTTGCAGCTATGTCGTTGGGCGCGCGAGGTCAATGAGAAGGCGTGGCCACTGCCCCTGGAGCCCTGGCATCTGGGCCTACTCAGCTCCAGCTTCGCCGAGCTGGGTAACGTGGCCTCGGCCGAGGGGTCGGCTGGGGCGACCACGGCGGCGGCTTTCCTCTCCCGCTTTGTTACCCCTGGGGTAAATTGGGTGCATATGGATTTGTCTGCCTCCTATCAGAAGAGCGGCAACGATCTCTGGGCGGCCGGCGCCAAGGGACATGGGGTGCGCACCATAGCCCACTGGCTACACGGCGTGGCCCGCTGATATGGCCACTACCTAGATGACCACATAGTCGGTCAGGCATGAAAAAGGGATGCATTAGCATCCCTTTGTTGTTTCTGTACGGCTAGGTTAGCGGGCGGTAAAGGAGGGGAGGTCATCCTCCGGATCCTCTTCATCCTTGACGCTCATCCTTGGCAGCAGCGGGCTCTTCCCTGCCTGCAGACCCGCCTCATGTTCACGGGCGATGAGGCTGGAGGGCGAGAGCTCCGGGATCAGCATCTCCTGCTCCGGGCTGCTCTCATCTTGGGCGCGGAAGGCGGGCTCTGGCTTAGCTGCACTGCCTGGCTGAAATTGGGCGCTGCGACCATAGGAGCTCAAGGGGGAGCGGCTTGCCGGTGGTGATGTGATGACCGGGGCTGCTGGCTGCGCGGCTAGCGGCATTTTCTGCTGCGCGTTGTAGGGCGCTGACCCCGGCTGGTGCGGGTGGGTTGGTGTCGGTCGGCTTGGCTCTGGTTGAGACTTGGCGGCGCTAAAGGCTGAGGAAGTTGGGCTCACTCCTCTGGGTTTATCGGTACGAATAAATCCGGTGCTGCTCTGGGTGATGCTCGCCTGGCTCGGTATGGGTTCGGGCCGTCCCTGGCGGCTGGCGGCGGCCAGGGGTTCGCTGGCTAGCGGGGCGCGCGCGCCCAATTCGGCCGGATGGGCAGATAGGGGACGCTGGCGCGGGTGTTCCTGTGGGCGTACCGGTTGTGACGCGGGCTCACTGGGGCGCAGGCTGGCTCGGGTGGGGTGGGTGCCCGGTATGGCCTTGGGTAGGGGGGCGCGCTGTACTTGAGGCGAGCGGGCAACCGGAGCGCGTTCATGGCTGAAGGCGCTCGAAGGCGTATTGCTAATGGGTTGAGATGGGCGTGCCTGAGGCGTGCTGGGTGCGTGATAGTTGCTACGGGGTGCTGGTGTCGACTGGGGCTGTGTTGATGCTGCCAGAGCGGGGGGGGGCAGCGGTGTGCTCTTGAGTGAGTCGGGTGTCGCCGGGAGTGGTTTACCCAGCGTCAGGCGTTGCCCAAGCCGGGCACTTTGCACTCCCAGCTCAATCAACTCCATTACCAGCGCCGCCTCTTCGGCTTTGACCGGAACCGGCGTACCGCGCTGGATAGCTTGCTGCATGCCGCGATAGAACTCCAGATAACAGCCCGGCTGATTGGTAATAGTCTGGATGCGTCGTTCCTCGCCTGCGACAGTGACCAGCTGACCTGGCTGCGGGTCTATGCCAAACCCTTCGTCAGTCGGTAGCCGCCCCTGCTTGAGCTGCTCTTCCTGGGTATCGAGACCGTACTTGTGATAGCTGCCCAGACGACCATGGAGAGTGAAACGGGGAGTATGGTGGGGAACCTGGGTACTGGCATGGAGGATCACCCGGCGTTCACCATATTGCAGCACGGCATGGAAGTAGTCGTCGGTCTGAGCTCCCGGCCGCTGCTGGGCCAGATCCAGCCAGAGGGTATCCGGTTTGCCAAACAGTTGCAGACTCTGATCCAACAGGTGAGCGCCTAAATCGTACCAAAGACCGCTACCGGCTACGGCCTGCTCACGCCAGCGATCACGGACCTCAGGTCGAAAGCGATCAAAATGGGATTCAAAGTGCAGAACTTCCCCCAATTCGCCTTTGGCCAGCAGTCGGCGCAGGGTCAAGAAGTCGGCGTCCCAACGGCGATTGTGAAAGATGCTCAGTTGCAGATCCTGGGCATGAGCCAGCGCGATAAGCTCCTTGGCTTCCTGGTGGCTTAGGGTGAAGGGTTTATCTACCACAACATGTTTGCCGGCTAACAGGGCTGCCTTGGCCAGGGAAAAGTGGGTGTCGTTAGGCGTGGCTATCACCACCAGATCGATATCTGGGGCGGCCAGCATGGCTTCTGGCGTGGGGTAGTGGCTGACGGCCGGCCAATCACGCTTGACCTTGTTGGCATCACGCGACGTGATGGCGTGGAGACGAATTCCCGGAGTGCTGTTGAGCAGGGGGGCGTGCAAGGTTTTGCCGGCATAGCCATAACCAATCAAGCCAGCATTGATAAATTCGAGCATGAATTCCTCCAGGGAACCGGAATTAAAAAGTACGCAAGATGAACACTTGGCAGGCGGCTACAGGGTAGCAAACTGGGGATGGGGACGAAAGTCGGCAAGCGGCTTTGCCTGAAGGTGAGCAGAGTGGCAACCACGGCGCGCCAGGCTTGCTTATTAAGTGAGAGAGAGGTAAAAGTTTTAACAAAAAATAAACCTGGTTCAGGTTCTAGGCCAAGCTTGCCATATACTCTGGCCTGACTGTTGATACTCATTTTCGTCTGAAGGATCTCTCATGGCTATAGAACGCACCTTTTCCATCATTAAACCCGATGCGGTAGGCCGTAATCTGATCGGCGACATTTATCACCGTTTTGAAAATGCAGGCTTGTGCATTCTCGCCGCCAAGATGCTGCACCTGACCCGTGAACAGGCCGAAGGCTTCTACGCCGAGCATCAGGGCAAGCCCTTTTTCGACCCCTTGATCAAGTTCATGACCTCAGGACCCATCATGGTTCAGGTACTGGAAGGCGAAGAGGCCATCCGCCGTCATCGTGAGGTCATTGGCGCCACCGATCCGAAAAAAGCTCAGGCCGGAACCATTCGTGCCGACTATGCGGCCTCTGTGCAGCAAAACGCGGTACATGGCTCTGACAGCATCCCCTCTTCAGAACGTGAAATCGCCTATTTCTTCACCGATGGTGAAATCTGCCCGCGTACCCGCTGAATTCGTTCGCGTGTGAATCTTATCCTCTGACAAGGGAGCCTAGGCTCCCTTTTTCATGGCCGTTGCGCCATGAAATAGCCGGATAAAGCGTAAGTGGAAAGCATCAGGTAATATTTGTACAATGCGCCCCCTTTCCCATGGTTTCCCCATGTGGCGTCGGGCCTTGCCCCCTTGCTCTGCTTCGGCAGCAAGCTGAGGCTGTGTCGATTGTTCAACCTGGTCATCCTGGAGCTTTATATGAGCGAGACTAAAATCAACCTGCTGGATCTGGATCGTAAGGCCATGCGCGCCTTGTTTGCCGATATGGGTGAGAAACCCTTTCGTGCCGATCAGATCATGAAGTGGATCTATCACTTCGGCTGTGATGATTTTTCCCAGATGACCAATGTGAACAAGGTGCTTAGAGAAAAACTCGGCCGTATCGCCGAAATCCGCGCGCCGGCGATCAGCCGCGAGCAACGTTCGACCGATGGCACCATCAAGTGGGCCATGCTGGTGGGCGATCAGGAAGTGGAAACTGTCTACATACCCGAAGAGGACAGGGCCACCCTGTGTATCTCATCCCAGGTGGGATGTGCTCTGGAGTGTAAGTTTTGCTCGACGGCACAGCAGGGCTTTAATCGTAATTTGCGAGTGTCTGAAATTATCGGCCAGGTCTGGCGGGCGGCCAGTGTCATCGGTTTTTGCAAAGAGACAGGCAAGCGCCCCATTACCAACGTGGTGCTGATGGGGATGGGCGAGCCGCTACTCAATCTGGCCAATGTGGTGCCAGCCATGGAGCTGATGCTCGATGATCTGGGCTTTGGCCTCTCCAAGCGTCGGGTGACCATCTCTACTTCAGGGGTCGTTCCGGCCCTGGACAAGCTGGGGGACCTCATCGATGTGGCGCTGGCCATCTCGTTGCATGCCCCCAATGACCAGTTGCGCTCGGAGATCATGCCGATCAACGATAAATACAATATTCAAGAGTTCCTGGCCGGGGTGCGCCGTTATCTGACCAAGTCCAATGCTAACCAGGGCAAGGTGACGGTGGAGTATGTGCTGCTGGATCATATCAATGATGATATGCAGCAGGCTCACGAGTTAGCGGAGCTGTTGAAAGATACCCCCAGCAAGATCAATCTTATTCCTTTTAACCCCTTTCCGGGCAATCCCTATGGCAAACCAAGCAATAGCCGGATCGATCGTTTCGCCAAGGTGCTGATGGAATACGGTTATGTGGTCATAGTGCGTAAGACCCGTGGCGATGACATTGATGCCGCCTGTGGTCAGTTGGTGGGTGATGTCATCGACAGAACCAAGCGAACCATGAAAAAACGGATGCAAGATGAGGCGATTTCCGTCAAAATGCTTTGAAATCCAGTCCGTTATTGCTGATTAAAATGAAAAAAAGCATCTTGATTGCATGGGCGCTGCTGATGGCTCTGCCCGGCTGTGTAACGGAAACGACCCTCGTTGGTAAGAATAGTGATCGCACCGAAGGGAAAATAGACACCCAGACGGCGGCGAAGACCCGACTGAATCTTGCTATGGGCTACCTGCGTAAGGGGGATATGGCTCAGGCCAAGTTTAATCTGGATAAAGCCTCCGAGTTTGATCCGACCAACCCTGATATATTGCTCACCAAGGCTTATTACTTCCAGACGGTGGGAGATAATGTTGATGCCGAACGTAGCTACAAAGAGGCGCTCTCCCAGTATCCTAACAACGCTGATGCCATGAACAATTTTGGGGTTTTCCTCTGTGCCAACAAGCGTTATGCCGAGGCCGATAGCCAGTTCATGAGGGCGGTGGAACAACCCGATTACATCCGCATGGAAGATACCTATGAAAATGCGGCTTCATGCGCAGCTCAGTCTGGAGATAAAGCCAAAGCGGCGCGTTACTTCGACGTTGCTTTGGGGTACAGTCCACTCAATGCCAAGTTATTGTTAGAAGCCGCCGAGTTGGCGCTCTCGACCAATAACCATACCAAGGCTGCCGAGTATATGCAGCGTTTTAGCCAGGGCGGCCATGATAGTGCCCAAAGTCTTTGGTTAAAATTGCAACTAGCACAGGCTCAGGGCGAGCTAGCGCAGCTGCATAAATATGGTAACGACCTGGTACAACAATTCCCCCAATCCGCGCAAGCCAAAAGATATTTGAATAATGACTATTGAACAACAAGACACGCCACGCAACGATCTTCCGAAGCTAGACGGTCCGGGTAGTTTATTGCGAGCAGGGCGTGAAGCTCGCGGCTTGAGTCAACAAGAGGTTGCCTCACGTCTTAATTTACGCCTCTCCTTGGTGCGCGACATAGAGCAGGATCGTTTCGATCAACGTACGGCCAGTACCTTCACTCGGGGTTATCTTAAGACTTACGCCAAGTTGGTTGGAATACCCGAGGAGCTGGTGGTTGCAGCTTATGAACGGCTGGGCTTTACCGAGGTCAAGTATGCTGAAATGCATAGTTTTTCGGGCCGGACTCGACTAGAGGCCAATGAAAATCGCTTTCGACTCTTCTCCTGGCTGCTATTTATCGGCTTGGGTGTCGGTATCCTCTACTTCATCTGGGCACAACCGGCGGAGAAACCAACGGTTGTGACCATGAGTGAACAGGGGGCGGTAGAACAAGAGGGGATAGCGCCCGAACAGGGCGATCCTCAGGTCGCGATCCAATCCACTCTCTCTATCGCCGATCCTAATCCAGCTGGTGCGGACGAGGATAGTAACGTTGACGAGGCGGGTGTAACGGCCTCCTCGGCTCAGAGCGTGGCACCTGTGGCAACAGCGGCTCAAGCCTCAGCTGCTGTTAGCAGCAGCCCGATAGCGGCTGTTTCTGCTGCCGAGAGTGTGGCAACTCCGGCGACGACCACAGAGACCACTGCTGCGGCGACTATCGCAGCACTGACCGGAGATCTGGTCCTCAATTTCACTGATGACTGTTGGCTGAAAGTGGCCGATGCGACCGGTAAGGTGTTGCTCGAAGGTGTGCGTAAACCGGGCCAGCAACAGGCTTTGAGTGGTAAAGCACCGTTTAAATTGACAGTGGGAGCGCCTAAGGCTGTTTCCATCACATTTCAGGGGCAACCGGTTAATATGCAAAATTTTCCGGTTGGCCGCGTAGCCCGTTTCGAGTTGCCGTTAAAGAATTGAGTCATTGAGTCTATGAGTCAGCACACCTCTCCTATCAAGCGTCGTCTCTCCAAACAAATCATGGTCGGTAATGTTCCTGTTGGCGGCAATGCGCCCATCACGGTGCAAACCATGACCAATACCCGGACTACCGATGTTGCCGCTACGGTTGCGCAAATCCAGGCGGTCGCGCGGGCTGGGGCCGACATAGTGCGGGTTTCGGTGCCGACTATGGAGGCAGCAGAAGCCTTCAAGCTCATCAAACAGCAAGTCTCTATTCCGGTTGTGGCCGACATTCACTTCGATTTTCGCATTGCCCTCAAAGTGGCGGAATATGGTGCCGATTGTTTGCGCATCAATCCGGGCAACATTGGCAAAGAAGATCGTGTGCGCTCCGTAGTGGATTGTGCTCGGGATCTGGGTATTCCGATCCGTATCGGTGTCAATGGCGGCTCTTTGGAAAAAGAGCTGATGGATAAGTATGGTGAGCCGACGGCTGAGGCGCTGGTCGAGTCAGCTATGCGCCATGTGGATATTCTGGATCGTCTCAACTTTGATCAGTTCAAGGTCAGCGTTAAGGCCTCGGATCTGTTTCTGGCAGTGGGCGCGTATCGCCTGCTGGCTCAGCAGATCGAGCAGCCCCTGCATCTGGGGATCACCGAGGCGGGTGGTTTTCGTGCTGGTGCAGTCAAGTCGTCGATTGGCTTGGGTATGCTGCTGATGGACGGTATTGGCGATACCTTGCGCATCTCTTTGGCCGCAGATCCGGTCGAAGAGGTCAAGGTGGGTTTTGATATTCTCAAGTCGTTACGTATCCGGGCGCGAGGTATCAACTTCATTGCATGTCCCTCCTGCTCCCGTCAGGAGTTCGATGTTATCGGTACCGTCAATGAGCTGGAGCAGCGCCTCGAGGACATAACCACACCCATGGATGTCTCCATCATAGGTTGTGTGGTCAATGGTCCGGGTGAGGCACTGATTTCCGATCTGGGTCTGGCGGGCGCTAACAAGAAGAGTGCATTCTACGAGCAGGGCGAACGGGTTGATCGCCTGGATAATGATACCCTGATTGATTCGCTGGAAGCGCGGATCCGGGCACGTGCTGCGCGCCTGGATGAACGAAATCGCATCCAGATCGATGAGGCGTGAGTTGAGGGCGACCCTAGGGTCGCCTTTTCGCCCTTTATTTTACCTGGCTGAGGAAAGTTCCTATAATGCGGCCAGTTTTCCCCTAGCATCCTAACGCATTCGAGATTAGACGTGGCTAAACAGATCCAAGCAATTCGCGGTATGAATGACTGCTTGCCGGAGCAGAGTCCCCTTTGGCAACTGGTTGAGTCCACCTTGCGCCAGGTTGTTGCGTCCTATGGTTACGCCGAGATGCGTATGCCTATCGTCGAGATGACCAACCTGTTTCAGCGCGCCATAGGTGAGGTGACTGATGTGGTTGAGAAGGAGATGTATACCTTCGACGACCGCAATGGTGATAGCCTGACTCTGCGCCCGGAAGGGACGGCCGGTTGCGTTCGTGCTTGTGTGGAGCATGGTCTGGTCTATAACCAGGAGCGCCGGGTATGGTATATCGGCCCCATGTTCCGTCATGAACGTCCCCAGAAGGGTCGTTATCGTCAGTTTCATCAATTCGGTGTCGAAGTCTTCGGCCTGCATGGCCCGGATGTCGATGCTGAACTCATCATGATGACCGCCAGATTGTGGAAGACCTTTGGCATCAGCGAACATCTGACCCTGCAGCTCAACACCTTGGGTTCGTCTGAGGAGCGTGTCTGCTACCGTGATGCGTTAGTCGCATTTTTGGAGCAGCACAAGGAGAAGCTGGATGAGGATTGCCAGCGGCGCATGTACACTAACCCGCTGCGTGTGCTCGACACCAAAGATCAGACCATCCAGGCTTTGTTGGCCGATGCGCCACGCATTGCCGACTACTTTGGCGAAGAGACCCGCCAGCACTTTGTCGGGTTACAGCAGATGTTGGATCAGGCTGGCATAGCGTACGAGGTGAATGATCGTCTGGTGCGTGGGCTTGATTACTACAACTACACGGTATTTGAGTGGGTCACCAGCAGCCTGGGCTCTCAGGGCACTGTCTGTGGTGGTGGTCGGTACGATGGCCTGGTGGAACAGTTGGGTGGTCAGGCGACGCCTGCCGTTGGTTTTGCCATGGGTCTGGAACGTCTGGTGTTGCTGCTGGAAACCCTGGGCTGTACCAACGGGGTTGCCCGTCAGGTTGATGTCTACCTCTGCATGGTAGGTGAAGGAACTCAGAGTGCCGGTATGCTGTTGGCAGAGCAGTTGCGCGATGCCTTGCCTACACTGCGTCTGATGACACACAGTGGCGGTGGCAATTTTAAGAAACAGATTAAACGTGCCGACAAGGTCGGGGCGGAAATAGCGCTGATTTTAGGGGAAGCCGAGCTGGCCAATGGCGAGATAGGCATCAAGTATTTGCGAGAACAAGGCGAGCAGCAGGCACTGAAGTTGGACCAAGTGATCCAGCGCCTGGCCGGCAAAGGAGAATAATAAATGGAAATCTATAACAGCGATGAACAGCAGGCCGAGGCGATCAAGGCTTGGTGGAAAGAGAATGGTAAGGCCATCTTGGTCGGAGCAACCCTGGGTCTGGTGGGGATGTTCGGCTGGCGTTACTACAACGAGTATCGCCAGGGGCAGATGGAGCAAGGTGCCATTGCCTATCAACAGGTGATCAAGCAGCTGACTGAGGGTAAGGATAAAGCCTTCCCAACGGTAGCAACTTTTGCCAAGGAGCATGCTGGTTCCAGCTATGGTGACCTGGCTGCACTGCAGTTGGCTGCTGCTGCGGTCAAGGCCGGCAAGCTGGATCTGGCCGCCGAGCAGTTACAACAGGTCGCTGAAAAGGGCAACAGCGATGCGGTTAAGCCGGTTGCCGCGGTACGCCTGGCACGAGTGCTGGGTGAACAGGGCAAATTTGCTGATGCGCAGAAGCGTCTGGATGGGGTGACTCTCGCTGCTTACAAGGCTACTGTGGCCGAAGTGCGCGGGGATCTTTACCTCAAGCAGGGGGATAAGGCCAAGGCCATGGCGGCCTATCAACAAGCTGCCGCGGCAGGGGGCGAGAAGAGCAGCCCTGAGTTGCGCATCAAGCTTGATGATATGGCGGTCCCCAAGTCTCCCGTAACAGAAGAGAAAACCAATGCATAACTGGTTAAAACATCTGGCGATGACGTTGGCTGCGGGAGCCGTATTGCAGGGCTGCTCGCTGTTCAACTCGGAGACGGATGTGGTGAAGATGGCGCCTGTACCCCAGGTGTCATCCCGCTTCGAGCCGGAGGTGTTGTGGAGTCGTTCGGTCGGCAGTGGTGTCGGCAAGTTCTACTCCCAGCTTAGCCCGGTCGTGGCCGATGAGAGCGTCTTCGCGGCCGCCCGGGATGGTGATGTCGAGGCCTTCGACAAGAAGAGTGGCGACCGTCTCTGGTCTATCGATTTGGGTGACCAACCGGAAAACGCCGAAAAACGGAGTGCTCGCCTCTCCGGTGGGCTCACGGCTTTCTATGGCAAGCTCTATCTGGGATCGGAAAATGGTTATGTGTATGCCATTGACCAGAAGGATGGCAAGCTGCTGTGGAGTCGGCGGGTGCCGGGTGAAGTCATCGCCGCGCCTGCTGCGGATGCCGGGCGTGTGGTGGTGGTTACCAGTTCAGGTAAGCTGCTAGCACTGGATGCCGAGAAGGGCGATATCCTGTGGAATACCGGTGATGACCAACCCAACCTGACATTGCGTGGGCAATCCGCCCCCATTATGGCGGCGGGCGGGGTTATCTACGGTCGCGCCGATGGCCGGGTGGGTGTCGTACTGCTGGAAAACGGTATGCTGGCCAATGTGTCGCGTGTCGCCTCTCCTCGTGGCTCCACCGAGTTGGAGCGGATGGTCGATGTCGATGCCCAGCCTGTGGTGCTTGGCGATGAGCTCTATGCCGTCGCTTACAACGGTCAGTTGGTCGCTCGTAAGCTGATGACGGGTGAAGAGATCTGGAAACGGAAGTACTCCTCCTATGAGAACATGGGAGTTGGCGTTCTGGAATTGGTGCTGACTGACGCCAAGAGTCATGTCTATGCCGTCGACCGAAGTAACGGCTCCGAGAAGTGGGTCAATACACTCCTCTCTTATCGCAATCTGACGGCTCCCTTAAGCTTTGGTGATTATGTGCTGGTGGGGGATAGCGAGGGCTATCTCTATTGGCTGGATGATGCCGATGGCAAGATAGTGGCCATGCAAGAGTTAGACAGCAAGGGGTTATATACGGCGCCAGTTGCCGATGGTGATGTGGTCTATGTCCAGACCCGCAGCGGTGATTTGGTGGCGCTCAAACGCCCCTGAGTCCAGTTCAACATGTTAGTTTATGGCTCCTGATCCAGGATCAGGGGCCTTTGTCATTTAAAAAACGAGGTCGTTTATGACTCCAGTTGTAGCCCTGGTGGGTCGCCCGAATGTGGGTAAGTCCACTCTGTTTAACCGCCTGACCCGTAGCCGGGACGCCTTGGTGGCCGATTTTCCCGGGCTGACCCGCGACCGTAAGTATGGTCAGGCCAAAGTGGGCGAAATGGAATTTATCGTCGTCGATACCGGTGGTATCGATGGCACCGAAGAGGGAATTGAGCTGAAGATGGCCGAGCAATCGTTGCTGGCCATTGAAGAAGCCGATGTGGTGTTGTTCATGGTGGATGCCCGTGCTGGCGTGACACCGGGCGATATCGTCATCGCCGGGCATCTGCGTCGTCAGCAGAAAAAGGTATTTCTGGTTGCCAACAAAACCGATGGCATAGATGCCGACCTGGTGGTGGGTGATTTCTATGAGCTGGGTTTTGGCGGTGAAATCCATCAAATTGCCGCGGCCCATGGCCGTGGCGTACATAGCCTGCTGGAAAATGCCCTGACCCCCTATCTGGAAGTGTTGCAACACAAGGACGGGGAAGAGGAAGAAGACGAGTGGGACGATGCGTGGGATGAGCCCGAGGTACTGGAGCTCGGCGCAGAAGATGATGAAGAAGAGGCGCAACCGTTTGCCGATCTGCCCATCAAGTTTGCCATTGTTGGTCGTCCCAACGTGGGCAAATCTACCCTGACCAACCGTCTGCTGGGTGAAGATCGGGTCATTGTATTCGACTTGCCGGGCACCACCCGTGACTCCATCTACATTCCCATGGAACGTGATGAGCAGCAGTACATCATCATAGACACGGCGGGTGTGCGGAAGAAGAAGAAGATCTACGAGACGGTAGAGAAGTTCTCCGTGGTCAAGACCCTGCAGGCCATCGAAGATGCCAACGTGGTGATCCTGGTGGTGGATGCGCGGGAAGGGATCTCGGATCAGGATCTGAGTCTACTGGGTTTTACCCTGCACTCAGGGCGTTCGATCGTGCTGGCCGTCAACAAGTGGGATGGTCTGGATCAGGATGTGAAGGAGGAGATCAAGGCTGAGCTGGATCGCCGTCTTGGCTTCATCGACTTTGCTCGTATCCACTTCATCTCGGCACTGCATGGCAGTGGCGTAGGCCACCTGTTTGAATCCATCCAGGAAGCCTATAAATCGGCTACTCGCCGCATCGGCACCTCCATGTTGACGCGTATCATGCACATGGCCCAGGATGATCACCAACCGCCTCTGGTGCGTGGTCGTCGGGTCAAGCTCAAGTATGCCCATGCCGGTGGTTATAACCCGCCTCGCATCATCATCCATGGTAACCAGGTCAAGGATCTGCCGGATTCCTACAAGCGTTACCTGATGAACTACTACCGCAAGTCACTGAAGATCATGGGTACACCTATCCATATCGAGTTCCAGGAGGGTGAAAACCCCTTCGAAGGTAAGAAAAATGTGCTGACCCAGAGCCAGGTTCGCAAGCGTCGTCGTCTGATGAAGCATGTGAAGAAGTAAGGCTAGCCGCAGCGGAGGATCAAGATGGCATTTATGCTCAAGTGCCCTGCGTGTGAGCAGGAGGGGGTGGATCCTCGACGCCAGGCAACCAGTTGCACCGCATGCGGTGCGGCTTTTACTCTGCACTCCTTTTGTCCTCAGTGTGACGCTGAGCTTGAACGGGTGCAGGCGTGCGGTGCGGTAGATTTTTTCTGCAACCACTGTAACAACCTGGTTTCCAAACGCAGCGCCCGCTTTGTGATCACTGCGGCTGGCTAAATAGGTCGCCACTCATGATCAAAAAAGCCCAGACAAAGTGTCTGGGCTTTTTTCTTGGTTTATATGGTGAAAACCGTAGGAGGAAGCGCTAACCCGGATAGTTACCAACATGAGGACGTCGGCTTGGACCGACTAGCAGGATATCGACCGGATTGAACGCTTTGATGGCCTCGAAGCAAAAATCGCCAACGGCTTGGTGTAAAGAGGCTGGCGCATGGTTGGTGATCAGAATGACACTCTTGGATAGATTGCGTCGACGCCTCAGTAGATGGCCTAGAAAACTGGATTGGCTCTCCAACAGTTTAGCTTTATTCGAACCAATCTCATCGAGGATTAACAGATCTACCTCTTCCAAGGCTCGACGATACCGATTGCGCTCTTCGGGATCCTCAATGACGCCAAAAAATAGCCGATCGACCACAGATGCCCACTGCTGGAAAATGACCGACTTCTGATGTTGGGCGATTAGCTCATGAGCGATAGCGCCAGCCAGTGTCGACTTGCCAGTGCCATAGCCACCGTAGATCAATACGCAACTGCCCCCATTCTGTTCCCAATGCTCAAAACCGCTGATGAAAGAGCGCGCCGTTTGAATCGCATACTCCAGGTTGGGATCTTGCTGATCCATGCGTTCGAATAGCCAAGCTGGATTCAAGTCGGCTTGCGCGATCAACCTATGTATCCGCTGCTGTCTGGCTTCCTGCTGCAGTTGGCGTACATCTTGGTTGGCCGCCAGCTCATACTCTTTGCGTAAGGTTTCGTAGTCCAGCGGCTGACTGCCTGCCGGTTGCTTTTGCAGGCGTTGGATCCGAGCCAATAACGAATCCATCTGCTTACGCAAGCTGGGATCGGGCGATTTGCTATCGGAGGACGATGGGGTTGCGCTGTGGCTGGCCTCATGCCATGGATCCGACTTATCAGATGATGTCATGCTCTTCTCCTTGCTGGTCGCGAATACGT
The DNA here is from genome assembly GCF_055413345.1 of Pseudaeromonas sp. HNCC25DJ180. Classification (NCBI taxonomy): domain Bacteria; kingdom Pseudomonadati; phylum Pseudomonadota; class Gammaproteobacteria; order Aeromonadales; family Aeromonadaceae; genus Pseudaeromonas; species Pseudaeromonas sp. HNCC25DJ180. Next base: position 42,867 of record NZ_JBVAYF010000005.1, on the reverse strand, counting down.
TGGGCTTCGGCAATCATTTCCAGTGCCCGTTGGCTCGGCACCTGAGACTCCGGAGGCGGGGGCACGACTTGATAGCCAATGGGAGGGGAAAGGGCTGATTTACGCACATAACGCTTCGCCTTCAGTGCCTTGATAAACTTGAGCATCCACTGATGGGGTGTGGCAAAGACTTCCGGACGACCTAACCAGTAGGCGATAAATTCGCCAAGCTCATCCTCACCATAGGCACACTCCATGAGACCACATAACTGGGACAAACTGGCAAAGTGTGTATCAGGGCGCCACGCTGGCGTCATGGCGTGTGCGGTCTGGGGAATGGGCAGCATTGTGCCCAAGTTTAGCATCAGTGGCAGGCTGAACTTGGCACCATGAAAGTGTTCCTCCTGCGGTGCCTGCTCTAGCTGCAGCAGTCCGGCCTCAATCAGTTCATGAAACAGGCGGGTTAACTGGGAGGCGTTGACCTGAAAACTAAAACCGCTGGGTTGGCTGTGGCTCTCTACCGCCAAGGCTCGCCCCAATTCAGGGTAGTTTGCTTGTACATAGCCATTGTGCTGCTGTGCCTGTCGACGCAGATGCAAGATATAGAGCGTACGCGCGGCATGGCTCAGGCGCGGCAAATTAAGCTGTGTATATTCTGCTGGGGTCATAGTCGGCAGGCTGAGGTAGGGTGAAGAGATTATCTGCTATTCGCCTGGTGGCGGCCATTATTTTTGCATGCATGAGCACATGCGATCCCCTCGTATATCCATATCGATTTGACGGGTTAGGTGCCGATCCGCTCTCTCTACTCGAGAGGTGGCGACAAGTGAGAATCACTTGCGCCAACCCATTAGCAAAATAGTGTTAAAGTTGCTTTCCTCGCTGTTGTTCCGCAGTCATCTTGTCTACGCTCAGAGTGAGTAGTTGAAACGAGATTGCAGGCTCGATATGTCAGAATTAGGCCAACAGCGAAGAATATTGGTGATTGAGGACGAACCAGTGTTTCGCACTATGCTGGTGGCTCAATTACAGCAGAAGAACATGTTAGTCTTTGAGGCCGATAATGGCTCGGATGGGCTGGCTGCGGTTGCTATGTATCATCCTGATCTGGTGCTGTGCGATCTCAACATGCCTGGGTTGGATGGGCATCAGGTTATTCAGTGCATCAGTTTTCGTTTCCCGCAGATCCCGGTCATAGTCGTGTCAGGCAAGGCTAGTCTTGAAGATGTCACTCGCGCTTTGCGTGCAGGAGCCAAAGATTATCTGATCAAGCCGATCCTTAACTGGCCGGCGCTGTTTCAAGCCATTGATGAGTGCCTGGACTCTGTGGTGACGGAGCAGGAGTACCATGAGCTGGCTGCTCATCTTTCGCACTTTCACCGTGATGACATTGCCGCTACCCAGTTACTCCATGCCATGGCACCGCCCAATCAGGTGCGTCTGGCCCAATGGCAGGCTCGCTACCAGAGTACCAGTCCCATGTTGCTACCCGAGTTTTTTGAACTCAATGGTCAGTTGATGCTGGTCATCATGGAGCTTTCGATCGTGGGGGCTGATTCGGCCTTCATTGGTGCCATGGTCAAGTTCTTACTGCATGGTCCTTATCGGCAATATATGCAGGGTGAGAGTCGACTACTCGATTCTCCTGGTGCTGTCCTGGAATATTTAAATTGGCACCTATGTGAGTCTGGACTCAAGAGCAGCATCAACATGGCGGTGATCTTGCTCTCTCCCGGAGATGAAAATATCCGTTTTGCCAACGCTGGCTTGGCTTCGCCCTCCTGGCTACAGCACGCCAATGGCGTGCCTCTGGGGTTGATGCGCCAAGCCGATTATCCAACCTTCAGACGGGTCGAACCCAAGCCATTTGAGCTGCAGGTTCGTGCCGATGGCGGGGCGCAAATTTCTGTGCAATTAGAGCTGGCGTGAGTAGAGTCACCCTTAGCCTGACAGCAAAAAAGCCGCAATTGCGGCTTTTTTGCTGTCAGGCGAATTAGCATTTAATGAGTCGTGATGATCGGCTCATCCGTGGTTTCCTCAAGATCTGTGGTATCCCCTTTTGCGCCATGCATCCAGTAGATGAGCCTGTTGGCAAAGAGCAGTAGGATACCGGCGCTGAGTAAGGCGGTAAGAGAGATGCCGCCAAATATGGCTAACGCTCCCGATTCGCCAACGAAGGAGCCAATCATACCGGCGGCATAGTTGGCCAAGGCAACGAAGCCAAACCAGGCGCCCATCATCAAAGAGGCTAAGCGCAGTGGCGCCAGTTTGGTGACCATGGAAAGGCCTATGGGGGAGAGGCAAAGCTCACCCAGAGTATGAAAAAAGAAAGCCCCAATCAGCCAAAACATCGAGGTCTTGACGGTCACATCCCCTCCTTGCTCAAGCACGGCCCCTATCATGAACAGAAAGCCGACCGCTAGCAGTAGCAGGCCTATGGCAAATTTAATGGGTGAGCTGGGTTCGCGCTTACCTAGTTTGATCCAGATGGTTGCAACAACGGGAGCCAATGTGATGATGAAAAAGGGGTTAAGTGACTGAAACCAAGCCGCAGGGATTTCAAAACTCCCTAACATGCGATCAGTATAATTTTGGGTATAGAGATTCATCAGGCCTCCGGCTTGCTCAAAGCCTGCCCAGAAAATGATGGTAAATAGTCCCATCACCAGGATCACCTTGATACGGTCTAGCTCCTGTTTAGTTAGCGCCGCCTGAGGGGATGTGCGTTGGTTGGCAGCGCGTTTTTTGGCGGGTACTAGGCCAATAGTGCCGAGGTAACGCTGGGAGAGCAGTAATTGCAGCACCAAAGAGAGCAACATGCCGACACCTGCGGCCACGAACCCAGCCTGCCAGCCCCATTGGATAGTTACTGCACCCGCAATAAACCCGGCCAGTAGGGCTCCCAGGTTGATGCCCATGTAGAAGATGGTGAAGGCGCTATCCCGACGGTTGTCACCATTCGGATAGAGATCGCCGACCATGGTTGAAATATTGGGTTTGAACAGGCCATTGCCTGTAATGAGCAGAGCGAGCCCCAGGTAGAAAACAGCCGTGATGGCATCGGGAAAGAGGGCGTGTGGTAAGGCCAGGGTAAATTGACCTAGGGCCATCATGCAGGCACCAATGATGATGGCACGGCGCTGCCCCAAATAGGTGTCAGCTAACCAGCCCCCTATGAGTGGGGTGATATATACAAGCCCGGTATAGATACCATAGAGTTTCAAGGCATCCGCTTGATCCCAGCCTAAACCGCCCGCTGTGGTTTGGGCGGTGAGATAGAGGATCAACAGTGCACGCATGCCATAGTAGGAGAAACGCTCCCATAATTCGGTGCCAAATAGTAGATAGAGGCCCTTGGGATGGCCCCAGAGGGTGTCGCCAGAAGATGGCAGTGTGTTAGACATGAACTTCACCTTGAGTATTCTGTTATTGTGATTTTAATTTTGTTGGTTGGGACCTTATCTCCTCGCGTAAGTTAAAAAATACAAATAGAGTTAATATTTTAGAGCATAAAACTAATTTATTCTCTAAATGTAGATGCATGTAGCCTTTATGGCGTTTGACTAGGTTTGTAAGGTATCACAAGAAAGGCGGGGCTATCGATCTTCGATGCAAAAAAGGCGTCTTTCGACGCCCTCTGTCGTGCAAATAGAGTATCAGTCGAGCTGAGCCACCACCTCTTTTAGGTACTCTTTGAACTCCTTGCCAATGGCTTTATGCCGCAGGCCGTAGACGATATTGGCTTTCATATAGCCGAGTTTGCTACCGCAATCGTGGCTCTTGCCCTTCATGAAGTAGGCATTGACCGGCTCCTGCTCCATCAGCATGGCGATGGCATCGGTCAGCTGGATTTCGTCGCCTGCGCCAAGAGGCGTTTTTTCGAGCAACGGCCAGATGTGGCTGGAGAGCACATAACGACCCACTACGGCCAAGTTAGAGGGCGCTTCGTCAATGGGCGGCTTCTCTACTATGGCGGTCATCGGCAGAGAGTGGCCTGCTTCCAACTGTTCACCATTGATGTTGGCAATACCATAGTCGCTGACCAGCTCGCGGGGAACAGGTTCCACCATGATCTGGCTCACTTCGGTCTGACTGAACATTTTGACCATTTCTGCCAGGTTATCGGTGAGTGGGTCGCTTGCAATCTCATCGATCAGAACATCTGGCAACAGCACGGCAAACGGGCTATCGCCCACCAGGGGACGGGCGCAGAGAATGGCATGACCCAAGCCTTTGGCCTCTCCCTGACGTATATGCATGATGGTGACATCTTTAGGGCAGATGTTTTGTACTTCGGCTAGCAGCTGGCGCTTGACCCGTTTCTCCAGGGTCGCCTCCAACTCAAAGCTCTTGTCGAAGTGGTTTTCGATAGAGTTCTTACTAGAGTGAGTCACCAGGATGATCTCTTTGATCCCGGCGGCGATGGCTTCCTTGACCACATACTGGATCAAGGGCTTATCCACGACTGGTAACATCTCTTTCGGGATGGCTTTGGTGGCAGGCAACATACGAGTACCGAGGCCGGCAACAGGGATAACGGCCTTGCGGACAGCGGTATTATTCTTTTTCATCTTTCATCCTTGGCTATTGCAGCTATTCGCTCAACTCATCATAGCCGAGCTTATGAGTGGCTCCAATTGTATTAGAGCCTAAAGCGATGACAGATAAAAGAAGCATCTGTGGTTGAGGCCAGAACCATAATGCTTGCCTTGACGGGTTGCTGGCCTCAACGGCGTTTAGTTAATCGAGAGTTCAGCCTTATGCTCGGTCACAAACTTGTCGCTGATGCCGTTCACATCGGCCAACTGCTCTATGCTGGCAAAGCTGCCGTGCTCGGTGCGCCAGGCGATAATAGCCTCTGCCTTCTTCTTGCCAATCCCTTTGAGCTCCATCAATTGCTCGGCGGTGGCGGTGTTAATGTTCAAACGAACCTGTTCCACTTGAGTTGGCGCCGGGGTGGCGCTGGCCGCCCCCTCTTCTGCCGCCAGGGCCATGTTACCCACAAAAGGTTGTGCTGCCAGCAGCAGGGTGAAGAGGATTTTTCTCAATTGCATGTTCTACTCCTGATATAAATTGAGGGCGAATGCCCAGGCTTGTTGCGGGCTAAAGTATTGTTTGTGCGGTAAAAAAAGATTACTGACGTATCAAGCAGTTTACGCATCACCAGACTTCCTGCTGTGGATGCTGGCCGTGTGGTAAAACGAAATAACTCATTGATTTTTGATATAAGCCAACCTGGTTGGGGTGCGATAAGCTGTCAAAAGTAGCTAATGAGGGCAATTATGAAACTGAGTGATGAGCTGATTGAATCTGTGATCCGGGTGGCAGAGGAGGCGGGACGCGCGATTTTGGGGGTTTATGATGGCCCCATAGATGTGACAGTCAAGGCGGACGCCAGCCCGTTGACTCGAGCCGATCAATTGGCACATCAACTGATTGAATCAGCACTAGAGCAGCTTACTCCTGAGTGGCCAGTGGTTTCTGAAGAGTCTGATGAAGAGCATAAGGCGTGGCGTCTGAGCGCCTCCTGTTACTGGCTCATCGATCCTTTGGACGGCACCAAAGAGTTTATTCGACGCAACGGGGAATTCACCGTCAATATTGCATTGATCGAAGCGGGGCGGACCGTGTTCGGCGTGGTCCATGTTCCCGTCTCCGGTATGAGCTATTGGGGAGGCCTGGGCTTAGGAGCCTGGAGGAAAGAGGGGGAGAAGGTACAAACTATCCGGGTGAAGGCTGCTCAGGCCGATGAGATATTGAAGGTGGTGGGGAGTCGCTCCCACAGCAATGAGCAGACAGAAGCCTACCTGGCGCAACTGCCGGAGTATGAGTTGATTGGGGTGGGCAGTTCGCTGAAGTTCTGTCTGATAGCCGAAGGCCGAGCCCATCTCTACCCGCGCTTGGGGCCGACCTGTGAGTGGGACACCGCCGCGGCACAGGCGGTGCTGGAGGGGGCCGGTGGCCGAGTTGAAACCCTGTTGGGCACTCCGCTGGGTTACAGTAAGCCGGATATCCTTAACCCCTCTTTTGTCGCCAAGGCTTGAGTCCATCTCCATGACCGGCAGCGAACTGCCGGTCATGGCCTTGACTCATCATGCTAATTTAGCCCGCTCTGGGCTTTGACTTGCTCTGCCAGCTGCTGCAGATAGGCCGCGGACTCCTGCAGTTGAGCCCGCTCCTCTGGTGTCAGAGGGTATTCGAGGATTTGGGCGACACCACGGGCGTCCACCAGGGTGGGAACGCTCAGTACGCAGCCATCAATGCCATATTCGCCATGCAGCATGACACCCAGCGGCAAAATGGAACCCTCATTGAAGAGGATGGCTTGCACAATGCGATACAAACTGGCGGCTATGCCATGATTTGTGTTGTTCTTCCTCTGGAAAATCTCAAATCCCGCCTGTTTCACTTCCTGCAGTAGCGCCTCTTTATCGAGTCGGCTGTGCCCAACCATATCGCACCAGCTATCCAGGGCGAGGCCGCCAATGTTGGTGATGCTCCAGGGAATAAAGCTGGTCTTACCATGCTCTCCCAGCACATACCCCATCACATTCTTGGGGTCGAGCCCCACTTTGTCAGAGACTATTTTCATGAACCGGGCCGAGTCCAACACGCAGCCGGAGCTTAGCACTCGCTGGGCGGGATAGCGGGTATTCTGGATGACAAAGCGGCAGACCAGATCTACCGGATTGGTGGCAAACAGCAAGATGGCATCCGGGACCACCTTCTCCAGTTCGCGGGCGATATCGACCGAGATCTTGGCGCCAGCCGTGATGATCACCAGACGACTGCCGGCACAATCGGCATAGCTGCCCTGCTGCAGGTGAATATTGCGACTAAAGGTCAGGGCTGTGGTGTGGCCAAAATCGAGTATCTCACCCAAGGCTTTTTCTTGGTTGAGATCAACGAGCACCAGGTTGTCACAGGCGCCATTGAGTAGCAGATATTCACATACGGATATGCCGACGGCACCTGCACCTATCACTGAGACTTTCATGGGGCTTCCTCATAATATGCCATTCAAGAATGCTGCTATAGCCAGGATTTTGCCATAGATACGACTATAGAATTGCGCTTTACCCAGTTAAAAAATACCTATTCTGGAGAATATAATGCAGCCTGTATCAGTGTGGGCATGAGTGCTGAGCTGGTGGTGGCCCGCTGCTGCGGGCCTAGTGAGGTGAATCGTTACGTAAGCTGGCTTTAGAAGAAGGCGGTTTCTGGCTTGACGGTGATCTTCAAGGGTTTGACCGTCACCTTGGCATAGACACCGGCGGCGACATAAGGGTCGGCATCGGCCCAGCCCTGGGCGGCGGCCTGTGAGGCAAACTGCGCTATGACGGTACTGCCGGTAAAGCCAGCTTCGCCTGACTCTTCACTGTCTAGCGCCGGGTTGGGGCCAGCCAGCAGCAAACGCCCCTCATCGCGTAGGGCTTGCAGCCGAGCCAGATGGGCTGGGCGGGCTTGTTGGCGCAGGGGCAGGCTATTGGCGACATCTTCGGAATAGATCAAATACCACATGGGCTCTCCTTGGCTAAGGTGTGGGTCGGTGCACTACAGAAGGAAAGGGCCGCAAGCGGCCCCATGATTACTCTTGTTGTTCCGCGGGCAGATGGCGGTAGAGGTAGAGCACAGTACCCAGGGTGCAGAGCAGGGTCATACCCAGCAGACCAAACACCTTGAAGTTGACCCACACCTCTTGCGGCAGATTGAAGGCGATATAGGTGTTGAGCAGGGCGCAGATGAAAAAGAAGAGGGCCCAAACCAGGTTGACTCGCCCCCAGATGGCATCGGGTAGCTGCATCTCTTTACCCAGCATCTGCTTGATGAGCGGCTTCTTGAAGCCGAATTGGCTGATCAGCAGGGCAACCGAGAAGATGAGGTTGATAACCGTCACCTTCCACTTGATGAAGGTATCATCATGGAAAAACAGGGTGAAGCCGCCGAACACCAGCACCAGGGCCAAGGTGATTATATGCACCTTCTCCAGCTTGCGCAGGGTGAACCAGGTGATGGTCATCTGCAGCACAGTCACCACCATCAGGGCGGCGGTGGCAGCGTAGATGTCGAACATCTTATAGACGGCAAAGAAGACGATGAGTGGGATAAATTCAAAAAACTGTTTCATGGGGGGTACCTGGTGTGTCAGCACTGGGTTAAATATTGGGCACAGTCTAACGGGTGTGGGCGGGGAAAAAAAGTAAAAAGCCCGTCAGCGAAGTGACGGGCTAGGGGGAGCGGTCAAGGTTCCGTTTAGCAAGGCGCGATCAGTAGTGAGTGGCCGCCTTCATCTTGCTGACAAACTCCTGCAGCTTGACCAACATCTCAGCGGGTTGCGCCAACCCTTGCTCTATGATCTTCACCACGGCAGAGCCGGAAATGGCGCCAGCGGCTCCGGCCGCAATAGCCTCACGTACCTGCGCCGGTTCACTGATACCAAAGCCCAGCAGTGCCGGAGCGGCGTTAAAGGCTTTTAGGGTCTCGATGAGATGATCCACCGGCTTGCCAGCACGGGTCTCGGTACCGGTGACGCCAGCACGACTGAGCAGATAGGTGTAGCCAGAGCCCAGTTCGGCCACCTGTTGCAGGGTGGCGGCATCGCCATTGGGCGGTGCTATGAAGATAGAGGCAATGCCCACCTTATCGGCCGCCGCCTTGTAGGGGGCGCACATCTCCACCGGCACATCGGCCACCAGAACCGAATCGACGCCGGCGGCCAGCGCCTGTTCGTAGAAGCCATCAATCCCCTTGGCATAGACCAGGTTGGCGTAAAGCAGCAGGCCAATTGGCAGCTCAGGGTACTTGGCTCGGATCTGGCTCAGCATGGCAAAGCAGGTGTCGGGCGTAGTCCCGGCCTTCAGGGCGCGGGTGGTGGCATCCTGAATGGTCGGGCCGTCGGCCACCGGATCGGAGAAGGGGATCCCCAGCTCCAGCGCATCGGCGCCCCCGGCTACCAGCGCATCGACTATCTGCAAGGAGAGCTCGGGGCTCGGGTCACCCAGGGTGACGAAGGGGACGAAGGCGCCCTGCTTCTTCTCGGCCAGGTGGGCAAACAGTTCAGCATAACGACTCATCACAGGGCTCCTTGCTTTTCCAGAATGTCGGCCACGGTAAAGATATCCTTATCGCCACGACCCGAGAGATTGACTATCAACACTTGTTCTTTTTCCGGGTTTTCCCGAGCCATCTTCAGGCCGTGGGCCAGGGCATGGGAGGACTCCAGCGCCGGTATGATCCCCTCATGACGAGCCAGCTCCTGGAATGCATCCAGGGCCTCCTGATCTGTGATGGAGACATACTCGGCCCGGCCAATCGCGGCCAGATGAGCATGTTGCGGGCCGACCGAGGGGAAGTCCAGACCGGCAGAGATGGAGTAGGACTCCTCGATCTGACCATGCTTGTCCTGCATCAGGTAGGAGTGCATGCCGAAGAAGACCCCTTTGGTGCCGTGACCCAGGGGCGCGCCATGTTCGCCACTCTCGATGCCGTGACCACCGGGCTCGACGCCTATCAGGCGGACACTGGCTTCATCGATGAAATCGGCAAACATGCCGATGGCATTGGAGCCACCACCGACGCAGGCGATGACCGCATCGGGCAGGCGATGTTCGATCTGTTGCAGCTGCTCCTTGGCCTCCTCACCTATCATGCGCTGGAATTCACGCACTATGGTGGGGAAGGGGTGGGGGCCGGCGGCGGTGCCCAGCATGTAGTGGGTATCTTCGTAGTTGGCCGTCCAGTCGCGTAGCGCCTCGTTACAGGCATCCTTCAGGGTAGAGGAGCCGGCGTGAACCGGCACGACTTCAGCCCCCATCAGGCGCATACGGAAGACGTTGGGCTTCTGCCGCTCCATATCCACGGCACCCATGTAGACGCGACAGGGCAAGTTGAGCAGGGCGCAGGCCAGGGCGGTCGCGACCCCATGTTGACCGGCACCGGTCTCGGCAATGATACGGGTCTTGCCCATACGCTTGGCCAACAGCGCCTGCCCCAGCACCTGGTTGGTCTTGTGGGCGCCACCGTGCAGCAGATCTTCGCGCTTGAGATAGAGCTTGGTCTTGGTGCCCACTGTCAGATTGCGGCACAGGGTGAGCGGGGTCGGGCGCCCGGCATACTCGGTGAGCAGGGAACGAAACTCCTGATGAAAGAGCGGATCGGCCTGGGCGTCAACGAAGGCTTTTTCCAGTTGCAGCAGGGCCGGAACCAGGATCTGCGGCACGTACATGCCGCCGAATTCACCGAAGAAAGGGTTGAGCAGTGTCATGATAATTTCATTCCTTAAATTGTGTGGCGCATCAGTAGGCGCGCAGGGCAGCAAAGGCTTGGCGCAACTTGTCGGCATCCTTGATGCCAGGTGCCGCCTCTACCCCGGAATTTAGATCCAGCCCCAGGCAGCCAGCTTGGCTGGCTGCCTGGGCATTGTTCGGGCCTATGCCGCCAGCCAGCAGCAGTTTGCTCTTATCCAGAGGGGCGAGCAGTTGCCAGTCGAAGCTCTGGCCTGTGCCACCGCTCTGGTTACCCACCTTGCTGTCGAGCAGGATGCGATCCACCAGGGGGCCCACTCTGTCGATACTCTCTTGCGGTAGAGTCTGACTGATGGCGATGGCCTTCCAGATCTGGCAGTTGGCGGGCAGCTCGCTGCGCAGCGCTGCTATGTAGGCGTCATCCTCCTCACCATGCAACTGCACGGCGGCTAGCCCCAGCTTGCTGACGGTCAGCAGTATGGTTTCGGGTTTGGCGTTCTGGAACACGCCCACATAACGCAGCGGGGCGCCGGCCATCACGGCCTGGGCCATGGGCAGATCCACGTAGCGCGGGCTCTTGCCGACGAAGATGAGGCCGCCATAGACGGCTCCAGCCTGGTAGGCGGCTGCGGCGTCTTCAGCCCGGGTCAGGCCACACACCTTGTTTTGCCCCAGGATCAGCTGACGGCAGGCCAGCTCGATATCGTCCTGGCTCATCAGAGAGGATCCGACCAGGAAGCCGTTGGCATGGTGGCTCAGATCCTTGACCTGAGTGTGACTGTAGATACCGGACTCACTGATGACGATGCGATCCGCCGGTAACTGATGGGCCAGTTGTTTGGTGCGATTGAGATCGATGGAGAGATCCCGCAGGTCGCGGTTGTTGATCCCCACCACCTTGGCTCCCAGGGTTATGGCCCGCTCCAGCTCCTCCTCGTTACTCACCTCTGTGAGTATGCCCAGCTTCAGCTCCCGGGCTACCGCGGCTAACTGCTGGTAAGCACCATCGGTGAGGACCGAGAGCATCAGCAGTATGGCATCGGCCTGATAGTGGCGAGCCAGATAGATCTGGTAGGGGTCTATGATGAAGTCTTTGCACAATACTGGTACTTGCACCTGGGCCCGGACCTGGGGCAGAAACTCGAAATTGCCCTGAAAGTACTTCTCATCGGTGAGCACAGAGATGGCCGAGGCATGATGACCATAGATGCGAGCTATGGCGGCCGGGTCGAAATCATCACGGATCAACCCCTTGGAGGGGGAGGCTTTCTTGCACTCCAGGATGAAGGCGGTCTTGCCTTGCGAGAGGGCGGCCTCGAAGTCGCGGTCGCTGGGGGTCAAGCCGGATTGGAAACTGGCCAGCGGCTGACTCTCTTTGCGAGCGGCAATCCACAGCTGCTTGTCGGCCACTATCTTGCCCAACACAGTCTGATTGATCGACTCAAAATTGATGGATCCGGTATTGAGCATGGGTTACTCCTGTAAGTGGCTCAAGGCGGCAAGACGTCTGACTCGCTCCAGAGCCATACCACTCTTGAGGGTGGCGATGGCCAGTTCGGCCCCTTCTCTTAAGTTATCCACGCGACCGCCCATCCACAGCAGGGGCGCCAGGTTGATGGCGATGACGCTGTTTTGGGCATCTGTGCCCTGGCCTGCCAATATGGCTTCACTGATCTGGCGGTTTTCGGCGGGCTCACCGCCACGAATGGCCTCAAGGGAGTATTCCTGCAGACCAAAGTCAGCCGGAGTCAAACGACTGTGCTGGATAACGCCATTGCGCAGTTCGGCCACTTGCGTGGCGCCATGAATGGCGATCTCATCCAGACCTGAGCCATGGACCACCATGCCGCGGGTCAGACCCAACTGCAGCAGTGTCTCGGCGATCGGGGTGACCAGGGCTTCGTTGTAGACGCCCATCAGTTGATATGTGGGGCGCGCCGGGTTGATGAGCGGACCGAGCACATTGAAGATGGTGCGAGTTTTCAGGGTATTGCGTACCGGCATGGCATGGCGGAAACCGCTGTGATACTCGGGGGCGAAGATGAAGCAGACATTGAGTTCATCCAGGCAACGGCGCGCGACCACAGGGCTCATCTCCAGCTTGACCCCCAGCTGAGCCAGCAGGTCGGAAGAGCCGGTCTTGGAGGAGACACTGCGGTTACCATGCTTGGCGACCTTGATGCCACAGCAGGCGCCGGTCAGGGCCGCCAGAGTGGAGACATTGATGGTGTGCAGACCATCACCGCCTGTGCCCACTATGTCGCAGAAGGGGTAATCCGGGCGTGGAAAGGGCTTGGCGGCGGCCAGCAAGGCCGAGGCGGCGCCGGCAATCTCGCTGGGGGATTCGCCCTTTACCTTGAGCGCGGTCAGCAAGGAGGAGAGGATGATGGGGTCCATCTCACCGCGCAATAGCACCTCAAACAGCGCCTGGGTGGCCTCGCGGCTCAGGTTCTCACGCCGATAGAGTTTCTCTAGTGATTCATGCATGGCCGCTCTCCTTGGCGGTGACATAGGCCAGGCTTTGGGTCAGCAGACGAGCGCCATCTGTGGTCATGATGGACTCTGGATGGAACTGGAAGCCTAGCACCCGATCCTGGCGTTGCAGCACAGCCATCGGCATCTCCTTATAGTGGGCTATGACCTCCAGTTCATCCGGAACGAAGGTGGCGACCAAGGAGTGGTAGCGAGCAACCGACAGGGGGTTACTCAGACCGGCAAACATCTCCTTGCCGCAGTGATCGATGAGTGAACTCTTGCCATGGATGATTTCACCCGCCGAGCCCACGGTGCCGCCATAGTACTCGCAGATGGCCTGATGGCCCAGGCAAATCCCGATGATGGGCACCTTGCCACGGCACAGACCTATGAGTTCAATCATGCAGCCGGCCTCGTGTGGAGCGCCTGGCCCGGGGGAGAGCACCAGCACAGGATCATCAGCGCAGGCCTGGATCTGGGCAAAGATCTGCGTGGCGGGCAGATTGTTGCGGTAGATGCGAACCCCGTGGCCCAGGGTCCGGAACTGATCGACCAGGTTGTAGGTGAACGAGTCGAAGTTATCGAGCAGGAAAATGGTATTAGCCATGGGTCACCTCCGCGAGTGTCTTGCCGTGGGCCAGGGCGATAGCATTGAGCACGGCCGCTGCTTTACTGCGTGTTTCATCGGCTTCAGCCTGTGGGCGGGAGTCATAGACTACCCCGGCGCCAGCCTGGACATAGGCCATGCCATGTTTGACGAAGGCGGAGCGGATGACGATGCAGGTATCCATCTCCCCCGTGCCACTGAGATAACCCACGGCCCCGCCATAACTGCCACGGCGTTGCCCCTCGACCTCGCGGATCAGTTCCGAGGCGCGGATCTTGGGGGCGCCGGTCAGGGTGCCCATGTTCATGCAGGCCTGATAGGCATGCAAGGCATCCAGATCATGGCGCAGCGTGCCTACCACCTTGGAGACCAGGTGCATCACATGGCTGTAGCGATCCACCTTCAGCAGGTCGCGCACATAGCGGGTACCCGGCTCACTGATGCGGGCAATATCATTGCGTGCCAGATCCACCAGCATCAGGTGCTCGGCGGTCTCTTTGCTGTCCTGGCGCAGATCCAGCTCGATGCGGCCATCCAGATCCAGATTGATGCTGCCATCCGGGTTGAAGCCGCGACGGCGCGTCCCGGCTATGGGGTACATTTCCACCTGACGGTTGTGGGCCTCGAATTTGACGGCACTCTCGGGAGAGGCGCCAAACAGGGTGAACTCCCGATCATTCATGTAGAACATGTAGGGGCTGGGGTTGGTCTTCTTCAGCTGGCGGTAGGCCAGCAAAGGTTGTGGGCAGGGCAGGGCGAAGCTGCGAGAGGGCACCACCTGGAAGATGTCGCCCTTGCGGATATGGCCCTTCAGGCGCTCCACATCGGCACAGAAGGCCTTGTCGTCACGGTTGCTGGTGATCATGCCGTCCAAGGGCAGGGCCGTTGGCAGGACGGGGGCGACGAAGTGATCGCAACACTCGGCCAGTTTGCTCAAGCGAGCCTGCAGGCGGGCATATTCGGCAGCAAAGTGTTCACCACCAAAGGTCACGGCGCGCAGCTGGGTGCGCTGCTGGCGGTGATCAATATGGATCAGGGTCTCGGCCACATAGAAGCAGAAGTCCGGGCAGGAGTTATCACCCTCGGTGACTATGGGCAGAGTCTCGTAGTTGGCGATGAGGTCATAGGCGAAGATTCCTCCCAGGAAGATGGCTTCCTGGCCCTGGGCACAGTGCAGTTGGGTGAGCAGGGTGCGTAGGGTATCCAGTACCGAAAGCGCCTTGAGGCGGCTATCTTCATCCTGAATGTTGTCGATGAGCGGGAACTGCAAGGTCAGTTGCTTGCCGTGCCGGGTTTGTTGCACGTCGCTGGCGATGCCACTCTGCAGACGAGCCAGTACGGCCAGACCATTGTCGTTGAGTGCCTCGGCTTGCACCGTGAGCCCCTGGCAGGTCAGGCGCACACAGGCGTCGATCAGCAGCAGGCTCTGGGTTCCGGCTTTGGTGTCGATTTCGGCCGATTCGAGCAGCAGACTGTTGTCACCATTTTGAGTGAGATGGCTGAACAGGGCTAACGGATCGGCCACATAGTTGGCATCACGCAGCATGGCGTGCAGATGGTCAGGATGCAGCTCAGTCATGATGATGCCCCTCTAAGATGGCGGCCTGGTATTGGATGGCGCAGATAATTGGCATGGTGATATTCCTTATTAATGATGAGAAACAACAAGTTGTGTCGGTTGAACTCACCATCGCCAGGTCTGCTTGTTGTGTTTTTGTTTCATCTCGTCCCTGTTTCCCGGATAATAAAAAAAGCCCGCTATTCCTGGCGGGCTCTCTTTGGGTATTCTGTCTGCTTAACCGTTTTTTGACATAGCAAAAGTCCCACGCCCGCTTATTTGGGAGTGTGCCACCACCAACGAAAGGTTTGGCTGAATTGCTGAGTCATGAAAAACGTCCTTGGATGACTGTATCGATAAATCAGGCGTTGAGCCTGCTTGCGTGGCTACAGTAAAACGATAAAGCCGGAAGTTTGTCAAGTTTCTTTTGTATGGAACCACTAAATGCGCGTCGATTTGCATAGTCATTCAACCGCCTCCGATGGTCAGCTTGCCCCGGCCGAGCTGATGCGGCGTGCGGTCGCGCAGCGGGTCGATGTGCTGGCCCTGACCGATCATGATTCAGTTGGCGGCTTGGTCGAGGCCCAAGGGGTGATCGATGCCGAGCAGTTGCCCCTGCGGCTGATTTCGGGTATCGAAATCTCCACCAGCTGGGATGCGTTGGAAATTCATGTGGTGGGGTTGAATATTCAACCTGAGGCGGCAGCTCTGCTTGCGGCCATCCAGAGCCAGGCTCAGGCGCGTCAGGCGCGGGGTTTGGAGATAGGGCGACGCCTGGGCAAGCAACGCATCGAACAAGCCTATGAGGGCACGCTGGCCCTAGCGGGTGCCGCCAGCTTGACCCGGGCTCACTTTGCCCGTTATCTGGTGCAGGCTGGCTATTGCCAGAACCAGCAGAAGGCATTCGATCACTATCTGGGGCGCGGCGGCAAGGCCTATGTGCCCCATGACTGGATGAACATAGCGGCGGCCATCGAGGTGATCCATGCTGCCGGTGGTTTGGCTGTACTTGCCCATCCGGGTCGCTATAAACTTTCAGCCAAGTGGTTGAAACGTTTGCTGGGCCTGTTCAAGGAGGCGGGCGGTGATGCCATGGAGGTGAGTTTGCCCCAGCAGAGTCCGCAAGAGCGGGCTAATCTGGGAGCATGGTGTCGGGAGTATCAACTCCTTGCTTCGGTGGGCTCCGACTTCCATAGCCCAACGCCTTGGCAGGAGTTGGGACGCAATCTCTGGTTGCCCAAGGACGTAACGCCCGTATGGCAAACTTTTATTGACTCGGATGAGTCAGTTACATTCCGGGAGGAATTATGAGCCAGTTTTTTGTTATTCACCCTGAAAATCCCCAGGCGCGCCTGATAAGCCAGGCGGTGACCCACATTCGCGATGGGGGGGTGATCATCTATCCGACCGACTCAGGTTATGCGCTGGGTTGTCTGCTGGAGAACAAAACGGCGATGGAGCGCATCTGCCGTATCCGTAATCTGGATAGCAGCCACAACTTTACCCTGGTATGCCGGGATCTCTCCGAGCTCTCCCTCTATGCCCGGGTCGATAATCAGGCGTTTCGCCTAATCAAGAACAACACACCGGGTCCCTACACCTTCATACTGCAGGCCACTAAAGAGGTGCCGCGGCGGTTGATGAACGAGAAGAAGAAGAGCATAGGGATTCGGGTGCCGGCCAATCCCATAGCCCAGGCCCTGCTGGAAGAACTGGGGGAACCCCTGATGTCGACGACGCTGATCCTGCCGGGTTCGCTGGTGGCCGAAGCGGATCCCTACGAAATCCGGGATCGCTTGGAGCGGGTGGTGGATCTCATCATAGATGGCGGTTATCTGGGTGAGCAGCCCACCACGGTTGTCGATTTTTCTGCGGATACGCCCGAGGTGGTACGCCACGGCTCGGGTGACCCAACCCCCTTCCTGTAAAGGAATGGTATTTTGCATCGCCGTGAGGCGATGAGCCCTGGAGTGTAGACTCCCAGGTGGATGCAGACTTGCGGTGTCTGTGTCTGCCCTAAGTTAGAGATGAAGATCATGAGCGATAAGTTGCAGAGCGAGAAATTGCAAAAAGTATTGGCGCGCGCGGGTATTGGTTCGCGTCGGGAAATGGAAACCCTGATCACCGAAGGTCGGGTGAGTGTGGATGGCAAGGTGGCGATCCTGGGCGATCGAGTGGGGCCCAATGTGGCTATTCGTATTGACGGCCACTCCATCTCAGCCAAGCCGGCGGATGAGCAGATCTGCCGTGTGCTGGCTTACCATAAGCCGGATGGTGAGATGTGTACTCGTAAGGATCCGGAAGGGCGCCCAACCGTATTTGATCGCCTGCCACGCATTCAAGATGCGCGTTGGGTCGCAGTCGGACGTCTGGACGTTAACACCTCGGGTCTGCTGCTGTTCACCACAGATGGTGAGCTGGCCAATCGTCTGATGCATCCGCGCCATGAAGTGGAGCGGGAATACGCGGTACGGGTATTCGGTGATGTGGATGACAAGATGTTGAACCGTCTGCGTCTGGGTGTACAACTGGAAGATGGTCCGGCCAAGTTTGACAAGATCATGCGGGCCGGCGGTGAAGGGCTCAACAACTGGTTCAACGTTACCTTGAAAGAGGGGCGGAACCGGGAAGTGCGTCGTCTGTGGGAAACCCAGGAAGTCCAGATCAGCCGCCTGATCCGTGTGCGCTATGGCGACATCAAGCTGGAGAAGAGTATCCCGCGGGGAGGCTGGATGGAGCTGCCGCTGGATAAGGTGAACTATCTGCGCGAGTTGGTAGGCCTGCAGCCTGAGTCTCGCAGCAAGGTGCTGGTGGATGACAAGCGTAGCCAGTTCAAGCAGAGCGCTCAAATCCGTCGCGCGGTGCGCAAACACCGGGAGTTGCAGCATACCGACAATCGTCAGGCACATCCGGAGCGCAACTATGGTGGTGCGGCGCAACTGAACCCCCCGGCAGCCCCAGCCAAGGCGGCCAAGAAACCGACGCATTCCCAGGCTCAGCGTACCCGTGCGGGCTCCAGCGATGTGCCACAAGGCCAGGCGCGCCGTCCGGCCGCACGGAAACCGCGCGGTTAAGGAGGGCTGATGAGTTCACACTCCGGGACTCCTGTTGCTTCTCCGGCCAGCGTCAGCAAGGCGGTGGTGGTGTTCAGTGGCGGGCAAGACAGCACCACCTGCCTTATTCAGGCTCTGGCGCAGTATGATGAGGTACATGCCATCACCTTCAACTATGGTCAGCGCCATAGCCAGGAGATTGACGTGGCGCGAGCCATCGCCGGCGAACTGGGGGTTGTGGCCCATAAGGTGCTGGATCTCTCCCTGCTCAATGAGCTGGCCATCTCGTCTCTGACCCGGGATGCGATCCCGGTCAGTACGGCCTTGCAGGAAAATGGTCTGCCCAATACCTTTGTGCCGGGGCGCAATATTCTGTTTTTAACCCTGGCCTCTGTGTATGCCTACCAGGTGGGCGCCGAGGCGGTGATCACCGGGGTCTGCGAGACCGACTTTTCCGGTTATCCTGACTGTCGGGATGAATTCGTCAAGACATTGAATCAGGCGGTGCGGTTGGGGTTGGAGCAGCCGATTCGGTTTGTCACGCCGCTGATGTGGTTAAACAAGGCCCAGACCTGGGCGTTGGCGGATTATTATGGTCGTCTCGACTATGTTCGCGGGCGGACGCTGACCTGCTACAACGGCCTGGTCGGCGAGGGGTGTGGCAGCTGTCCTGCCTGCCAACTGCGCGCTCGTGGCCTGCATGATTACCTGGCGTCCAGGGAGCAGATCATGGCGCAACTGTTAGCAAAATTAGCTGACTGAGCCACTCTACTCTTGCTCATCTGCAACTGTCATATGGCCATCACTTGACCCGAAACACCGCGCCACATACTCTGGTGCGGTGTTTTTTCCTTATGAGGCCCCTATGAACAGCGACAGTAGTCACTCGTGCTACTCTATCCCCCTGATCCCTACCGATTTTCGGTCTCTTCTGCTCTGGCGTTCATTCTCTCCCCTATTGTTATAAATAGCCCGACAAGTCATGGCTAACTTAATGGTTTATGTTTCTTTTTCTATAGCGTCGGTGTGGAGTTTGTATGTTTGAGTTTGCCTGGATCATGGATCCAACTGCCTGGTTGGGCTTGTTGACCCTGGTGGTGCTGGAGATAGTGCTGGGGATTGACAACCTGCTGTTCATCGCCATCTTGGCGGAGAAGTTGCCACCTGAGCTGCGTGATCGGGCGCGACGTATGGGTTTGGGCTTGGCGTTGTTGATGCGCATGGTGTTGCTGGTGAGCATCTCCTGGTTGGCTTCGCTTACCACCCCCATGCTGACCCTGTTTAATCAGGCCTTCACCGGGCGGGATGTGATCATGCTGGTGGGGGGGCTGTTCCTGCTGTTCAAGGCGACCCGGGAGTTGCATGGGCGGCTTGAGGGGGAGATGGACGGCGAGGGGGGAAATAAGGTCTATGCCGCTTTTTGGACTGTGGTAGCGCAGATAGTGGTACTGGATGCGGTTTTCTCCCTGGATGCTGTGGTTACCGCCGTAGGCATGGCCGAGCACCTCTCGGTGATGATGTTGGCGGTCACCATCGCCATTGGCATCATGATGTGGGCCAGCAAGCCGCTCACTCTGTTCGTCAATCGCCACCCGACCCTGGTGATCCTCTGCCTGGGTTTCCTGCTGATGATAGGTTTCAGCCTGGTGGCCGAGGGCTTCGGTTTCCATATACCCAAGGGGTATCTCTACGCGGCCATCGGTTTCTCGATCCTCATCGAGATGTTCAATCAGATGGCGCGCTCTAACCAGACCAAGTTGCTGGAGGGCAAGTTGCGGCGGCGAGAGCGCACGGCCGAGCTGGTGATGCGTTTGCTGGGGGATAACAAGCAACCCGAGAACAGTGCCAGTTTTCAGGAGTCTCTGCTGCCCAGTGCCGATGAGACCATGTTTGCCGATGAAGAGAAGGAGATGATCTCCCGGGTATTGCAACTCTCCTCCCTGCCACTACGTGCCGTCATGACGGTGCGCCGGGATGTGGTGATGCTGGATCTGGCGGCCCCCGAAGAGCAGATCTTGCAGCAGTTAGCCGAGACGCCTCACTCCCGCTTGGTGGCGATACGTGATGGCAACAAAGATGCGCCTCTGGGCATAATACGCAAGCGTGATGTACTGGCGCGGCTTTTGAGCAAGCAAGAGCTCAATCTCGAAGCCTTGGTGCAGCAACCGCTCTGTCTGCCAGAGACCATCAATGTACTCAATGCATTAGAGCAATTTCGCCAAGCGAAGAATTATCTGGCTTTCGTCTTGGATGAATTTGGTAACTTCGAGGGGATCGCCTCTATTCGTGACATCATGGAGGAGATAGCCGGTAAGTTGCCGGAAACCGGTGAAGAGGATGATGATTTCGTAGTCCTGGGCCCGGATAGCTATCATGTTAGCGGCGATTGCCTGCTGCAGGATCTGCAACGGCGCATCGCGTTCCCCGCTCCGGCTACGGCTCACTACCACACGCTAGCAGGGTGGTTGATGGATTGGCTGCAACGTCTACCCGAGGTGGATGAGATACTCGAGTTAGAGGGCTGGCGTATCACTGTGGTGGCGGTACGATCTCATCGTATTGAAACCCTCTGGTTAACCCGGCAAGATAGCCGCCCAATAACAGTCGAGTAACAGAAGAGCCCCTTTCGGGGCTCTTTGTTTGTCATGATAAGACGAGGAATACGGATGAAGATCAGAGGGCAGGCCCTGGCTGCTTGGCTACTGGCGTGGGAGATGCGTCAGCAAGGTGCGGAAGAGAGCGGACAGTGGCGTTTAGTTTCGCTGCTGCTATGCGGCATGGCTTTGCTACTGGGTCTGCAGAACCCGTTGCTCTATGGGATGACTCCGGCGTTTGATGCCTCGTTGTTTGCCGCCATGGGCAAGATGTGGGCTGATGGGGATGTACTCTATCGTGACATGCTGGACATCAAAGGGCCGGTGATCTTCTTGCTGGATGCCGTTGGCTACAAGCTGGCTGGTTTCCCTGGTATCGCACTGTTTGAAACAGCCCTGCTGGCCTGGGGGCTCAATAACAGCTATCGGGCCCTAGCCCTGCTGCGCATTGCGCCTCTGGCCCGATTGGCCGCGCTACTCGGGGTCTTGAGCCTGTGCGGCTACCGTTACTACTATGGCAACATGACTGAGGATTATACTCTCTGCCTGGCGCTGATTGCTCAGTACCCCTTCATGCGGCTACTGGTTTCTGGGCGTTTCAGTTGGCGGGATGCCTGGTTACCAGCCTTGAGTTTTGGTCTCATCGTCATGATGCGGCTGAATAATGGCGCCTTCTGGGGGGCCTGGTATGCCGCCCTGTTTCTAGGCTGGGTATGGCAGGGGCGTTGGCGCGATGGTATAAGCCTGTTCTTCTCTGCGTTATTGGGGGGGGCTGTGGTGGCGGTACCTCTGCTGCTCTACTTCCACCAGCATGGCGTGCTGGAAAACTTCTGGTTCTACTCCTTTGCCATCTTCATGGGGCAGAGTTACGGCAGCGGTTTCTCACCTCTGGTGGGGAGTGTTGGCCTGGCCAGAACCGGGCTGATCCTGCTGTTGCCGGGAGCGCTAGCGATTTTGCATCTGTGGCAGCACAGGCCAATCCATGGTCAGCTTCGTCAACCGCGGATCTGGGCCTCTTTGGCGCTGGTCATGGTGCTAGGGGCTCTGTTTGGCGTGATAGCCAACTCGGTTTCTGGCCATATCTTCGATCACTACGATCAACTATTCCTGGCTTTTATGCCGTTGCCCCTGGCCCTGCTGGTGGAGTATGTGCGTCAGCAGTGGCAGCAACCCGATGCTGTGAGCAAACTGGGGTTCATGACCTTAGCTGGCTTGGCCATTTATCTGTGGTTGCCCCATAGCCTGTTTACCTGGACGCGCTTTGAGTGGCCCATGGCGCAGGTGGACAAGGTACTGGGGGTGAGTGGTGTTATTGCTCTGCTAGTGGCCTTGCCCCTGTGGTGGCTGCAAGGTGTCGCCCAGCTCCGAGCCTTACTCGGCAGGGTGGTGGCGCTACTGGCGTTGTTGGCGCCGCTGGGCTTGCTGGGCTATTCCCTCTGGATTGGAGTGCACACGGGTCGCCCCTTCAATCAGGAGACAGCCGAGCAGATAGCTCAGATCCGGGCCGAGAGCCGTCCCGATGAGCGCATCTGGGTGGATGGCACTATGCCGCAGTTTTATGTCTGGACAGATCGCAAGGCTGCCTCTGCCTATCTCTTCTTTGACAATGTGCATCCGCCCTTTGATGTGAAAGAGCGGGTATTGGCTGATATTCAGCGTAACCAACCGGTGTTCATCATCATCCGTAAGAAGCGCCTGGCGCAGGTAACGGCCCCAGATGCGCAGTTAACTCCCTCTGAGCAGGCATTTTATGCCTATGTATTTAGCCATTATCAGCAGGTGAAACCGGGCTTGTTCAAACGGTTGGCTGAGGTCGTTGCTGAGTAGCGGCTGTTGGATAATTCATTGAGGTAAATAAAAAAAGTCCGCCGGAGCGGACTTTTTTTATTGCTGCTGTGTATTGGTATTGCCACTTGGCGTTAGCCTAGGCTAAAGCTTGGGTTGGGAATACGCCGAAGTGCTCCATGGCATAGGCCACCCGCTCTTCAACACTCATCTGCACTTTGCCGAGCTTTTCAACTTGACGCAATCGGGGCAGTAGACCGGCCGCATTGGCGATCTGGATGGAAAGACCGGGCCGGGCGTTCAGTTCCAGCAGCATGGGGCCGCGGCGCTTATCCAGCACCATGTCGGTGCCAATATAGCCGAGGCCTGACATCTCATAGCAGGAGCTAGCCAGATTGAGTAGTTTGAGCCAGTGGGGGACCTGTAATTCAAACAGATCCTTGCCGGTATCCGGATGGTGACGCAGGGGTTGGTTATACTGAACCCCCCGGACGGCTCGACCTGTACGCAGGCAGATGCCGACACCGACCGCACCTTGGTGCAGGTTGGCTTTGCCATCGGAAGATGCGGTGGAGAGGCGCATCATAGACATGACGGGGAAGCCCTTGAATATGATGACGCGGGTATCCGGCACCCCTTCAAACGAGTAACCATCAAACACATTGTCGAAGTGAATGAGATCTTCAACCATCACAAAGTCAGGCTTGCCCCCCAGCGAGAAGAGACCGGCCAGGATATTGGAGATATGGCGTTCCAGATCGGCGACCGTCTCAGCCTTGCCATTCGGCTTATAGAAGAGGCCATCTTCCTGGCGCATGATCACCAAGATACCCTTGCCACCTGAGCCGCGAGCCGGTTTGATACAAAAGCCCTGCCAATCCTTGACCATTTCAGCGATCTTGTTGACCTCGTGCTGGTGCTGAATGGTGCCGATGAGTTTCGGCACCGTCACACCCGCCGCCACGGCGATATGCTTGGTCTTTAGCTTGTTGTCCACCAAGGGGTACAACTTGCGCGGGTTATAGCGGCCGATATAGTTCACATTGCGCTGGTTCATACCCATGATACCCAGGCTGGCCAGCTTGATCGGTGAGGTATAGCGTTCCCAGAACCACATATTACTTTTTCAACTCATCAGCCAGAGGTTTAAACCGCTTCAGCTCGGAGAGACGGTAGCCTGTGTAGTTACCCATCAGCAGCACTGTGGCCATGATGATCAGTTGTAGCCCCAAGAAGTTGAAGGTCAGATGCTGGATCAGGCTGTTATTCATCGCCAGGTAAGCGAGTACCGCGACCAGCAGTGAACCACCGCCCTGTTTGAGTACCTCCTTCGGACCCTCCTCTTCCCACAGGATAGACATCCGCTCTATGGTCCAGGCGAGGATGATCATCGGGAAGAAGGTGATCTTCATGCCTTGGGTCAGTCCTAACTTGTAGGTCAAAACAGAGAGGAAACCTATCAGGGCAATTACCGTAATGATCACAGTCGATATTCGCGCCACCAGCAGCAGGTTGAGCCGCGAGAGGTAGGAGCGGATCACCAGCCCCACGCCGACAATCGACAAGAAGCCCAACAGACCCACCACCAGATTGGTCTGGATGAAGGCCACGGCAATCAACACCGGCATAAAGGTACCGGAAGTCTTGAGCCCCACCAGTACGCGCAAGAAGACCACCACCAGCACGCCAATCGGCAGCAGCAGTATGCCCTTGAACAAAGCTTGCTCTTCCACCGGCATGGTATCGATGGAAAAATTCAGCATATTGGTGTGTTCAAACTTGGCACTCAGCGCTTTGGCGACGGCTACCTGCTTCTGAATTATGGAGTAGGTGACGCGAGAGTTGTTGCCACCGGTCACATCGATGAGCGGAACTGAGTTGTATTCCCACAACATCAACTTATCCGGACGGCCCTGCAGGCCGGAAACGGGATCGAACAGATCGTACTTGTCCCCCTGGAATACCTGGACATAGTCGATGAGCTGTTGTCGGCGGCGGCCATCTTCCAGCTTCAGGGCGCGAACCACACGGGCCGGGGTGTCAGCCTGGTTCAGCATTTCAACCAGCAGAGCGGCTCTATCTTTATATTTGCGCAACAGTTCGGCGTTCTGCTCCTGGTTTTGAAACTCCTTCATGATCTCACGGGTGAGGGTGAAGGCATCGGCAGAACGTTCCCGAGCTCGATCGAGAATTTGTGCCATGGCCGTGGCCATGGGCTCTTTCTCTATTTGTTTCTCGATAGCGGGTATCTCGCTAGGTGGCGCCTTAGCGTAAGGGTCGCTCATCATGTCGACACGGTAGTAGAGCTCCTGATGGCCCTTGGCACTGCGCACTGACCATTCGGCGCGAGTGACCCCCCCCTTATCGACAAACGAGAGCCCATAGCCAGGACTGGCTGCAGACTCATCAACTAGAGTGAAGCCTGGCTGGGTAGCGGGGGCCGCCAGCGAGGCGACGACAGGTTGCCCATCGGCATCAAACTCTACCTTGGCTTCTACCGACCATAGCTGACGATACTCGCCTGGTAACCAGGGAACATCAAATGCCACATGGCGGTAGATCATCAGGCCGAAGCCAAGCGTGAATAGCAGGGCTACAACAATATAGAAGGGGCGACGAGAGACCATGATTTACTGTTTATCCTGTGCCGGAGTCGCGGCTTTTGCCGGGGTAGCCTTGGTAGCCGGAGCTGCCTCGGTGGCGGTGGAGACAACAGGCTCAGGCTGCTTGGCTGACTCGCTCTGCTTCACCTCTTTCTTCTTGCTGCTGTCGCTCTTCTTGCTGACGGCTTTCTTGCTATCGTCTTTTTTGGTTTTAGCCTTGGTTTCGGCTTTGGGCTCCACAGCCGTCTTGCTCTTGGCGGTGACCAGGGTGGTGGCGTTGGGTTTAGGCTGGACAAACTCGCGCGCCACATCGACCACGGCCACGTCCTTGATAAACTCACGGCCCAGCAGCAAGGAGAAGTCCATCTCCGAGCGATCCTTCAAGCTGAACTCAGCCTTCTCAGTCAGTGAACCCAGTTGCATGGTCAGACGCACGACGGGACGACGATCGGTATCGTTAGCCGAGGCTTGCTTGATTTTGACATAGCGCACGAAAGGGGCCTCGATCTCCAGACTCTTGCCGTTTTCCAGTGGCATCTTGAATTTGACCCAGCGCTTACCTTCACGCTCGAACACTATGATGTCGGTGGCACTGATGGAAGAGGTAGCCGCACCGGTATCGACCCGGCTCTGGAAGGCACCGTTGGCTTCTTCTATGTAGACCCACTCTGATTCACCCAGGATCAGTTTGCCATCAGGAGTGGTCAGTCCCGGTTCAATGATGGGGCAGGAGGCGTTCTTGTCTGTGGACATGGCGTTACGAGTCACCTGTTGCATCTGCTTGGCGAGTTGTTGCTGCAACCCTTTGATGTCTTGAATACCTTGACGGGTCTTCTCTTGTTGGGCCTGCAGGATTTTCAATTCCGTGTCCAGTTTGTATCCATTGTCCAGCAGTTTTTGATTTCCTTGGGTGATGGTCTGTTGTAAGCGGCCTTCGCTGCCGGACAGTTCAGATTTGAGTTGTTCCGTGGTCAATTCGGCAAACGCGCTGCTTGAGAGAAAAAGCAGGGAGATCAGTGCACTGCTGGTTACTGTTTTATTAGTCATAGACGTCGTCTGTTTGGGTTAAACAAAATTGCACCAAGTGTATCTCAGGCAAGGAAGTTTGGACTAGCCTTCCGCGCACCGAGATGCAATCAAAACGGCCCTTTTCGGCGCCGGATAGCCTTCAATAGTAAGGCTTGGGTCCGTGGGGTCAAGAAATTCGGCCAGAGAATCGTTCCGCATCCAGGCGGTGCGGCGCTGTTCATCGGTGGAGGTGGTGGATTCGTCGACAATTCGTACGTTTTCGAAACCACACTTTTCCAGCCAACGGACCAGTGCCACGCCGGAGGGAATGAACCAGACATTACGCATCTGGGCATAACGCTCGCCGGGAACCAGCACCTCATTGGGGCCACCGTCCACAATCAGGGTTTCCAAGATTAGCTCGCCGCCATCGCGCAGCTGATCGCGCAACTGCAGCAGATGATCTATGGGTGAGCGACGGTGATAAAGCACCCCCATGGAGAAGACGGTGTCGAAGGCTTCCAGTTTGGGCAGCTGTTCAATGCCCAAGGGGAGAAAGTGGATCCGCTCATCATTACCAGCCAACTGCTTGATGGCGCTGAACTGACATAAGAAGAGCGGAGAGGGGTCGATGCCGACCACTAACCGAGCCTCTTCTCCGAGCATGCGCCACATGTGATAGCCGCTGCCACAGCCCACGTCCAATACCCTACGGCCCTGGAGTGGCGTGATATGGGGCAGTACCCGATCCCACTTCCAATCTGAGCGCCATTCGGTATCTATGTGAATGCCGAACAGGTGATAGGGGCCTTTGCGCCAGGGGTGTAGGTGCTGCAGCAAATTTTCCAGCTTGCGCTGTTCCCCTGCAGTGAGCTCGCTGGCTTGGCCTAGCGTCACCGAGGATTTCAACTCCCGATAGTGAGCGCAGTAGGGCTCCAGTTTGGCCAGCACCCGTTGCCAGCGCGGCAGATCCCCATGCAACTGCTCGTGTTGCCAGGTGTGGAGCTGAGCGGGGAGAACATTGAGCCAAGTACTCAGACGATCCTTGGCCAGCACTTGGTAAAAGGTGGCGAAGTCAATCATGCCGCAGACTCCTTGATGGCCACCAGCGAGCCGAAGTTGAAACATTGGAACCAGAGGTCAGCATGGGTAAATCCTGCCTGGTGCAAGCGCGTCTTGTGGCTGGCCACTGTGTCGGCGCGCAGGACATTTTCCAGCAGAGTGCGTTTTTGACTGATCTCCAGCTCGCTGTAACCATTGGCGCGTTTGAAATCCAAGTGCAGATCAATGATGAGATCGCTGACGGGCTCATCCTCGAACTTGAATTTTTCGCTCAGGATCAAGAGCCCACCGGGGCGCAGACCTTGGTAGATGCGGCGTAGCAGCGCCAGACGCTGGCTAGGGTCGATAAACTGCAGGGTAAAGTTGAGCACTACCACTGAGGCATCTTCGATCCTAATGTCACACACATCCCCCTCAATCAGCTCGACAGGCGTAGTCGATTTGAAAGCATTCAGGTGGCTGCGGCAGCGCTCGATCATGGCTGCCGAATTGTCGACGGCTATGATGCGGCAATCCTCGAAGCGGAGATGGCGGCGCATCATCAGGGTCGCCGCGCCCAAGGAGCAGCCCAAGTCATAGAGCCGGGAGCCGGGTTGGGCAAAACGCTCGGTCATCATGCCGATGGCGGAGAGAATATTGGAATAGCCGGGCACGGATCGCTGGATCATGTCCGGAAATACTTCAACCACCTGCTCATCAAAGCAGAAGTCCCCCAACTGGGCTAGGGGGGCGGCGAAGAGGTGATCTTTCTTGTGCATGGTAGGAGTAACCCGATGCTGGAGTGAAAGGCGAAGCCGGCGCAGGCCGACTGCAGACAGCGGGCGATATTTTAACAGAAAAGTGTTATGCCGCGCGTAAAAATGTGATGTTCCGCCGCCAAGGCGAGCTCTTTTAGAGTTGAGTCATGGCTCGGGTGTTATCAGCGCCGCAGATTTACCCTATAATGGCGGGCCTTTTTGGTTTGGTGATGCAGTTCATTCATTACAAGCGCGAAACACGCACTATGCCAATTTACGAATATCGATGCGAACAGTGTGGTCATCAGCTGGCAAAGCTGCAAAAGCTGGCTGATGCGCCCTTGACGGATTGTCCGGCCTGCCAGGCGCCGGCACTCGGGAAACTACTTTCGGTCCCAGGCTTACCCCTGAAGGGCGATAGCAGGTGTGGGACGGACTTCAAAGTGGGTACCAGGCAAAACTGGGGCACTTGTGAGTCTGCGCGCGGCTGCAAGGGCTGCCCAGCCAGCAAATAATCTATTTTTCAAAGGAATACTCCATGCGCACCATCTATTGCGGACAGGTTAATGCCAGCCATGTGGATCAGCAGGTTTCTCTGTGCGGCTGGGTCCATCGTCGTCGTGACCTTGGTGGTCTCATCTTCATCGATATGCGGGATCGGGAAGGGATAGTTCAGGTGTTTTTTGACCCGGATCGTCCCGAGGCTTATGCCCTGGCTCCTGAGCTGCGCAATGAATTTTGTATTCGTGTTACCGGTGCGGTGCGTGCACGCCCTGAGTCCCAGGTCAACCCAGATATGGCAACCGGTGCCATTGAAGTCTTTGCCCATGAGTTGGAGATCATCAACCGAGCCGATCCTCTGCCGCTGGACTTTAATCAGAACAACAGCGAAGAGCAGCGCTTGAAGTTCCGCTATCTGGATCTGCGGCGCCCGGAAATGGCTCAATCTCTCAAGACTCGAGCTCGTATCACCAGCATAGTGCGCCGCTTCATGGACCAGCATGGTTTCCTGGATATTGAAACCCCCATGCTGACCAAGGCCACGCCGGAAGGGGCCCGGGATTATCTGGTGCCGAGCCGGGTGCACAAGGGCAAGTTCTACGCCCTGCCGCAATCCCCCCAGCTGTTCAAACAGTTGCTGATGATGTCCGGTTTCGATCGTTACTATCAGATCGTCAAGTGCTTCCGGGATGAAGACTTGCGTGCCGATCGCCAGCCGGAATTTACCCAGATTGATGTTGAAACCTCCTTCATGAGTGCTGAACAGGTGCGTGAGGTGATGGAGGCATTGATCCGGGAACTGTGGCTGGAAGTCGCGGGTGCCGATCTCGGCCAATTCCCCATCATGACGTTCGATGAGGCCATGCGTCGCTACGGCTCTGACAAGCCGGATCTGCGCAACCCCATGGAGTTGGTGGATGTGGCCGATCTGCTCAAGAGCGTGGAGTTTGCCGTGTTTGCCGCGCCAGCAAATGATGCCAAGGGCCGAGTGGCGGCGCTGCGGGTGCCGGGAGGCGCGCAGATCTCCCGTAAACAGATTGATGAGTACACCCAGTTTGTGGCTATCTATGGCGCCAAGGGCCTGGCCTGGATGAAGGTCAACGAAGTTGCCAAGGGGTTCGATGGGGTACAATCACCGGTCGCCAAGTTCCTCAATGCCGAGATAGTGCAGGAGATACTGACTCGCACTGGCGCGACCGATGGTGACATTATCTTCTTTGGCGCGGATAAGGCCAAGGTGGTGTGTGATGCCATGGGGGCGCTGCGTTTGCGCCTGGCTCGGGATCTGGCGCTTGTCGAGTCGTGCTGGAAGCCGCTGTGGGTCATCGACTTCCCCATGTTCGAAGAAAATGGCGAAGGGGGGCTCACCGCTATGCATCACCCCTTTACCGCGCCCAAGGATATGAGCGCCGAGCAGTTGGCGCAGGATCCCTGTGCCGCCTACGCCAATGCCTATGACATGGTGATCAACGGTTACGAAGTAGGCGGTGGTTCGGTACGGATCCATCGTAACAACATGCAGCAGACAGTATTCCGGATCTTGGGTATTGAAGAGCAGGATCAGCAAGAGAAGTTCGGCTTCCTGCTGGACGCCCTAAAGTTTGGCACACCGCCACACGCGGGGCTGGCATTTGGCCTGGATCGTCTGGCCATGCTGTTGACCGGTACTGACAATATTCGTGATGTGATTGCCTTCCCGAAGACCACGGCGGCTGCCTGTCTGATGACAGATGCGCCCAGCTTCGGCAACCCGGCCGCGCTAGCTGAATTAGCCATTCAGAGCACGGTGCACAAGTCCTGATGGGCTGGAGCTTCATCTGATTTCAGCATGGTCGCCAGGTGGCGACCGTGTCATACAAACTGCGTATACGGAGAATTTTCTATGGCAGGTCATAGCAAATGGGCCAACATCAAACACCGCAAGGCGGCTCAGGATGCCAAACGGGGTAAGATTTTTACCAAGTTGATCCGTGAAATTACCACTGCGGCACGGGTCGGGGATGCCGATCCGGCTGCCAACCCGCGTCTGCGTGCGGCAGTGGCAGCGGCACTGTCCAATAACATGACTCGTGATACCGTCAACCGTGCTATTCAACGTGGTGCCGGAGGGGGCGACGGTGCCGAACTGGAAACCCTGATCTATGAAGGCTATGGCCCAGCCGGCACGGCCGTCATGGTTGAATGCATGACCGACAACCGTAACCGTACCGTATCCGAAGTACGCCATGCCTTCAGTAAGAGTGGCGGCAACCTGGGTACGGATGGCTCAGTCTCCTATCTCTTCAGTAAGAAAGGGGTGATCACGTTCGAAGGGGCGGATGAAGACGCACTGATGGACGCTGCTCTGGAAGCGGGTGCTGATGATGTGGTGAGTGAAGAGGGTGGGTTTGTTGAGGTTTATACCACCCCGGCCGATTTTGGTACTGTACTCGATGCCCTGGAAGCAGCCGGTTTTAAACCGGCCAATGCTTCGGTCACCATGATCGCCTCCACCGAGGCCGAGTTGGATGTTGAGAGCGCGCCCAAGCTGCTGCGTCTCATCGACATGCTCGAAGACCTGGATGATGTGCAGGAGGTGTACCATAACGGCTCCATCTCCGATGAAGTGGCTGACACTCTGTAATTGAGCCAGCCCTGTCTGGTGATAAGGGGAGCTGCGGCTCCCCTTTTGTTTGCTGCGCAATCGGTTATTTGTTCAAGGAGGGCAGAGTGAGCATTATTCTTGGCATAGATCCAGGTTCGCGTATTACCGGCTATGGGGTGGTTCGTCTGCAGGCTGGGCGTATGGAGTATCTGGGCTCTGGCTGCATTCGCACTAGCGGTGAGCTGTTGGCACCCAAACTCAAGCAGATCTATGACGGCGTCTGCGAGGTGATCCTGCAGTTTAAGCCGGAACTGTTTGCCATCGAGCAGGTTTTCATGGCTCGCAATCCCGACTCGGCCTTGAAACTGGGTCAAGCCCGAGGGGCCGCCATAGTTGCGGCGGCCAATGCCAGCCTGGTGGTGGCCGAGTATTCTGCCCGCCAGGTGAAACAATCTGTGGTGGGGCATGGGGGCGCCGACAAGGAACAGGTGCAGCACATGGTTTGTCAGTTGCTGAAGTTACCGGGGACGCCCCAGGCCGATGCGGCTGACGCCTTGGCGGTAGCCCTGTGTCATGGCCACACCCATCAGAGCCTGATCCGCATGGCCGGTCGAGGCTCAACCGTGCTAGGCACAGTGCGTGGGCGTTTGCGTTAACGCTCACGACCGCACTCATAGGCAGTAAAAGCTGGATGTCCATCCAGTTATTCATTATCCTGATGGCAACCAGAGTAAGGGAGCATACGACGTGATCGGGCGACTGCGAGGCATCATCATTGAAAAACAACCCCCGGAGATCTTGCTGGAGGTCGGCGGGGTCGGCTATGAATTGCAGTTACCCATGACCTGTTTCTACGAACTGCCGGCCCTGGGTGAAGAGGCCATCCTCTATACCCATTTTGTGGTGCGGGAGGATGCACAGTTACTTTATGCCTTTACCCAGAAACGTACCCGGGCACTGTTTCGTGAATTGCTTAAGGCCAACGGTGTCGGCCCTAAACTGGCCTTGGCGATCCTGTCGGGGATGTCGGCTGCCCAGTTCGTCAGTGCGGTGGAGCGAGAAGAGATTGGTATCCTGGTGAAGTTGCCAGGGGTAGGCAAAAAGACTGCCGAACGCTTAGTGGTCGAGATGAAGGACCGGCTCAAGGGGTGGAACGACGGCCCCCTGTTTACACCGCATACGGATGCGTTAACCTCCGCGCAGGCTAACAGTGATGCGCCTTCCAGCGTTGAAGGTGAAGCCATCTCTGCCTTGCTGGCCCTGGGTTACAAGCCACAGCAGGCGAGCCTGGTGGTAGGTAAGATCTACAAACCGGATATGCAGGTCGAAGCGGTGATCCGTGAAGCCTTGCGGGCCATGTTATGAGGAGCTTAAGCCATGATTGAAGCCGACCGTTTACTCGCGCCTAAAGAGCTGTATGAAGACGAGAGCATCGATCGCGCCATCCGGCCCAAGCTGCTTGCCGATTACCAAGGGCAAGATCATGTGCGCTCTCAGATGGAGATCTTCATCGAGGCGGCGCGTCGTCGTGCCGAGGCGTTGGACCACCTGCTGATCTTTGGCCCGCCCGGTCTGGGTAAGACCACATTGGCCAATATTGTGGCTAACGAGATGGGGGTGAATATCAAGACCACCTCTGGCCCGGTGTTGGAGAAGGCCGGCGACTTGGCGGCGTTATTGACCAACCTTGAGCCCAACGACGTGCTCTTCATCGATGAGATCCACCGCTTGAGTCCTGTGGTTGAGGAGATCCTCTATCCGGCCATGGAGGATTATCAGCTGGATATCATGATAGGTGAGGGTCCTGCTGCCCGTTCCATCAAGCTGGAGTTGCCGCCCTTTACCCTGATTGGTGCCACCACTAGAGCGGGCTCATTGACCTCGCCCTTGCGAGATCGGTTCGGCATAGTGCAGCGTCTGGAGTTTTATCAGGTAGCCGATCTGGCCGATATTGTTGCGCGCAGTGCCCGTTGTCTGGGTTTGTCCATGGCGGCTGAGGGAGCCTATGAGATAGCTTGCCGTGCTCGGGGTACGCCGCGTATCGCCAACCGGCTGCTGCGTCGGGTTCGGGATTTTGCCGAAATTCGTGCCGATGGCCATATCAGTGAACCCGTTGCCGCCCAAGCGCTGGATATGCTGGATGTAGACAAACAGGGGTTTGACTATATGGATCGCAAGCTGCTGTTGGCGGTGATCGACAAATTTATGGGGGGCCCGGTTGGTCTGGACAACTTGGCTGCGGCCATAGGGGAAGAAAAGGAGACCATAGAGGATGTGCTGGAGCCTTTTTTGATCCAGCAGGGTTTTTTGCAACGTACTCCCCGAGGTCGGATTGCCACTCAGCGAGCCTATCAACATTTCGGTTTACCGCCAAAACCCCTCTGAGCCTAAATTAAGCTAAGCTGAGTTAGGCATGATCTTCTGCCATTTTATTGGCCTATCTGAATTTGCGGAAGCAAAACCAACCAGCGCAACAGCGTTCGTTAGCCGCAGGTGTGAAACTGGAGCCGTGAAGTCAGGGGTGCAATAGGGTTGCCAGAGCCGGATCCACAGTCGAGGTTAACTCTTTGCGCCTAACCCCTTTCTTCACCAATATCGAAGGTGAGGGGGAAGTGCTCCTTTCCTTGGATAAGTTGGGGATGGCGTTCAACGGCGCACCCTAGTGATAAATAGGTGCTTAGCGTAGCTATGTAGCTATGTAGCTATGTAGCTATGTTGTAGAAGAGAGATGAGCCTAACCGCCGGTTTTTTGGGTGGGTTGACATTATCACTTACTTTTTTTACGTATATTAAAAGAGTCAGAACGTTAACAGTTTTAAGAGTTAAGGTTACCCTTTGTTGCCTCAGTTCGGGGCTAAGTGCTATAAAGCTCCGGAGAAAATACAGCTTTACAATCAGTTTGTTGCGTTTGTGTTGCATTTGTTTGTGTTTTGTTAAGTTGGCGCATATCCAGGCCATCAACCTGGTCTACGTAGCAAAAGATCATTCCAATGCAAGGAGTGGCATTCCCATGGGAAGGGCCGAAAGGGTGTTCATCGGTGAGGATATATCATGATCAATGAGACTGTGGTCGAACTGTCGCGGATCCAGTTTGCTGCGACAGCGCTCTATCACTTTTTATTTGTGCCATTAACCATCGGGATGACCTTCATCCTGGCGATAATGGAATCTGTCTATGTGATGACTAACAACCCCATCTACAAGGATATGACCAAGTTTTGGGGTAAGTTATTTGGCATCAACTTTGCGCTGGGGGTGACCACAGGCTTGACCATGGAGTTCCAATTCGGGACTAACTGGTCATATTACTCCCACTATGTTGGTGATATTTTCGGGGCGCCGCTGGCGATTGAAGGGCTGATGGCCTTCTTTCTCGAATCCACCTTTATTGGTATGTTTTTCTTTGGTTGGGATCGCTTGACCAAGACCCAGCATCTGGCGTCCACCTGGTTGATGGCTATTGGTACCAACCTTTCCGCCCTCTGGATCCTGATCGCCAATGGTTGGATGCAATTCCCCACGGGCGCCGAGTTCAACTTTGAAACCATGCGTATGGAAATGGTGAGTTTTGGCTCACTCATCTTCAACCCGGTGGCGCAGGTTAAATTCGTTCATACCGTGGCGGCAGGCTATACCACTGGGGCTATGTTTGTATTGGGTATCTCTTCCTACTACCTGCTGAAGGGGCGTGATGTGCCGTTTGCGCGTCGTTCCTTTGCCATCGCTGCGGCGTTCGGCATGGCCTCGATCCTCTCGGTGTTGATACTGGGGGATGAGTCTGGCTATGAGATCGGTGATCTGCAGAAGGTCAAGCTGGCGGCAATTGAAGCCGAATGGACTACCGAAGAAGCTCCAGCGGCGTTTACCGTGATTGGCTTGCCCAATCAGGCCGAGATGCGTACGGACTACGCCATCAAGATCCCCTATGCCATGGGGATCATCGCCACTCGCTCACTCGATAAACAGGTCACTGGCCTCAAGGATCTGGTCGCCGAGCATGAGCAGCGCATTCGCACCGGTATGCAGGCTTATGCCTTGCTGGGCAAGCTGCAGGCTGGTGATAAGTCTGAAGAGAACATCAGGCAGTTCAATGCACTGAAGCAGGATCTGGGTTACGGTCTGTTGCTCACTCGCTACACCGCGAATATTACCGATGCTACGGATGAGCAAATCAAACAGGCGGCCAAGGACAGCATTCCCAATGTGGCACCTGTATTCTTCGCCTTCCGTATCATGGTGGGGGCAGGTGTATTGATGCTGCTGCTGATTGGTATTGCCTTTTATGACAGCACTCGGCATCGCATCGGTGAGCGAAAGTGGTTACTGCATGCGTTGCTGTGGGGAATACCTCTGCCCTGGATTGCCATCGAGTGTGGTTGGTTGGTGGCTGAGTATGGCCGTCAACCTTGGACCATAGCCGAAGTGTTGCCCACTTTCATGTCGGCATCCACGCTGAGCGAAGGGGAGCTTTGGTTCTCATTGCTGGGTATTTGTGCCTTCTATACAGTTCTGCTGGTGGTGGAGATGTTCTTGATGTTTAAGTTCGCTCGCAAAGGTCCCAGCAGCCTGAAGACAGGCAAGTATCACTTTGAAACCCACGCAGCCTAAGAGGGAGAGCATTCATGTTGGATTATGAAGTGTTACGAGTGGTCTGGTGGGCGCTGGTGGGTGTCCTGTTGATCGGTTTCGCTGTCACTGACGGCTTCGATATGGGGGTGGGAGCCTTGTTGCCCATCCTCGGTAAGAGTGACACTGAGCGCCGTATCATGATCAATACCATTGCCCCCCATTGGGATGGCAATCAGGTGTGGTTGATTACGGCTGGGGGGGCAATCTTCGCGGCTTGGCCCATGGTGTATGCCACAGCGTTTTCCGGCTTCTATGTGGCTATGGTCTTGACCCTGATGGCGTTGTTTTTCCGTCCGGTCGGTTTTGACTATCGCTCCAAAATAGAGGATCCCCGCTGGCGTTCTACTTGGGATTGGTGCTTGTTCATCGGTGGCTTTGTTCCACCGGTCGTGTTCGGGGTGGCGTTTGGTAACTTGTTGCAAGGGGTACCCTTCAGCATGGATATCTACTTGCGATCCAGTTACGAAGGTAACTTCTTTGGTCTGCTCAACCCCTTTGGTTTGTTGGCCGGCTTCGTCAGTCTGTTCATGATCCTGACTCAGGGTGCGACCTGGCTGATGATGAAGACAGAAGGCGAGCTGTTGGCGCGGGCGCGGAACATGGCTACATTTGGCGGTCTCATCACGGGCACCCTGTTTATGGTGGCCGGCTACTGGGTTGCCACTGGCATAGATGGCTACGCCATTACCCAATTTATGGGGGTGGATGGGGTTTCCAATCCGTTGCACAAGACGGTTGCGGTGGAAGCGGGTTCCTGGATGCGTAATTACCAGACTTACCCTTGGATGATGAGTGCTCCGGCTATGGGTGTACTGATGGCGCTGATGACGGCGTTGATTGCACGCTGGGGGAAGGGCGGCTTAGCCTTCTTGACCTCATCTTTATCCATCACTGGTATCATCTTGACAGCGGGTTTTAGCATGTTCCCCTTCATCATGCCCTCTAGCCTGAATCCAGCTCATAGCCTGACGGTGTGGGATGCGACCTCGTCGCAGAATACCCTGTCGGTCATGTTGGTGGCGGCGATAATTTTTGTGCCCATAGTCTTGAGCTATACCATCTGGACTTATTTCAAGATGTTTGGTCGTATCAACAAACAGTACATTGATGCCAACAAGCACTCAGCATACTAAGGAGAAGACGTAATGTGGTATTTTACTTGGATCCTAGGGGTGTTATTGGCCTGTGCCTTCGGCGTCATCAATGCCCTGTGGCTTGAGCATAATGAGAATCTGGACCGCAAGCTGTAAGCGACCAGTAGTCACTTGTATAAGAGAAAGCCATCTGCGGATGGCTTTTTTCATGGTTAGGGTTCAGGTATGTTCCCTTTCTATGTGCCGCAAAGGGCCGTGAGTTGTCTCTTGGCTGACAACCCGTAAAACAAGTGACTCTGATCACCTTCTTTCCCTCTTTTAGCTGGGGTACACTAGGCGCAGTTTTTCAGCTATGGGGTTCATGGTCTGATGAGTGGACAAGAGTTTCTATTCCCCATTCGTATCTATTACGAAGATACGGATGCTGGGGGGATTGTCTACAACGCGAATTATTTGAAATTCCTCGAACGGGCACGTACCGAGTGGCTTAGCGAATTGGGTATAGAGCAAGATACCTGGTTGGTTCAGGGCATCGCTTTTGTGGTCCGCCATATCAATATCGATTTTCGTAGTGCTGCCAAATTCAATCAACGCTTACTGGTTCGCAGCCGGATCAGCGAAGTGAAGCGGGCCTCCATGATTTTCGATCAATCAATCGAAGATGAGAGTGGTCGGCTTATCGTTTCGGCCAACGTTACCATTGCCTGTGTCTTGTATCAGGTAATGAAACCAACAGCTTTTCCTGACGTCATCAAGGGAGTTTTTACCAGTGCAACCCACGGAACTGTCGTTTACTAACCTGCTTTTAGATGCCAGCCCTCTGGTACAAATTGTCATGCTGATCCTGCTTGGCATGTCTGTTGCCTCTTGGGCCATTATTTACCA
Organism: Pseudaeromonas sp. HNCC25DJ180; assembly: GCF_055413345.1. Lineage (NCBI taxonomy): Bacteria > Pseudomonadati > Pseudomonadota > Gammaproteobacteria > Aeromonadales > Aeromonadaceae > Pseudaeromonas > Pseudaeromonas sp. HNCC25DJ180. Next base: position 5,469 of record NZ_JBVAYF010000005.1, on the reverse strand, counting down.
GCGGACCCGTTTGCTGCGTGCAGCCAAAGCGGTATCCGATCAGTTTGAAGAGCGTTTCTGGTCCGGAATCGATCTGAATCGTCTCTATCAGGAGTGTTCTGCCCGCCGCGATGAGTTATCCGGTCTGGAACAGATTTTCTTCTCTGGCTTCAAGGAATTTGCTCGCCTGCATAATGGTGGGCCGCGTAGCCAGGAGATGGTGATGGATGGCACATATCGCGCCATGCGAGTTTCGCTATCTCGTGAAGTGGATGAGTTGGAAACTCATCTGCCAGTTTTGGCCACAGTGGGTTCCATCAGCCCCTATATCGGGTTGTTTGGTACGGTTTGGGGCATAATGCATGCCTTCGTCGCGCTGGCTGCGGTAAAGAATGCCTCCCTAGCCATGGTGGCCCCCCCGATTGCCGAGGCGCTGATCGCCACGGCCATGGGTCTGTTTGCCGCTATTCCGGCTGTGGTGGCATACAACCGTTTTACTACCAAGCTTGGACGGTTGGAGAATAGCTACATCAACTTCATGGATGAGTTTTCGACTATTCTCAACCGCCAATTGGTTGGCAAAGGTGATCGCTGATGCAAGTTCACCAACGCAGCAGAAAGCGGGCGGTGGCCGAGATCAATGTCGTGCCCTATATCGACGTGATGCTGGTATTGCTCATCATTTTCATGGCAACGGCACCCGTGATCATGCAAGGGGTAACAGTTGATCTTCCCCAGGCTGATTCTCAACCCTTGTCTGAAGAGATGAAGATCCCCGTGGTGGCTTCAGTAGATGCTACCGGACGCTATTTCCTGGATATTGGCGATAGCCATAAAGAGACCCTGGATCTGGTGGATTTAGCCGGCCAGGTGGCGCAGTACCTGCGTGTTCATCCTGATTCACCTGTCGTGGTGCAAGGTGATGCCAAGGTACCCTACGAGTCTGTTGTCCAGTTGATGGCGGCGCTCAAGGATGCGGGCGTACCAACCGTTGGTTTGATGACCGAGCCGACCGGTACCAAAAAATGATCAGGGGTATGCGTAGTGAAACGTAGTATGACTGGCCCGTTAGTGGTGTCGCTATTTTTGCACGCTCTGCTCATCTTGGCTTTTGTTCTCAAGTGGAATATTGATAAGCCCAAGCGACCAGGTGGTGGCGGGGGCGGCTCTGTGGTGCATGCAGTGGTAATAGACCAACTGCAGTTCAAGCAACACGCCGAGTTTGTGAAACAACAGAAGCAGCAGAAGCAGGCCGAAGAGCAGGAGCAAAAAGAAGAGGTGGAGGTGGTGCGCCAGCAGAAGGAGCGGGACACCATACGACTGCGCAAGGAGCAAGAGCAGAAGAAGGTCAAGAAAGAGGCGGAGCGCAAGAAAGAGGTTGAGCGTCAGCGTCTGGATGCAGAGAAGAAAATTGCCTTTGAGAAGAAAAAGAAAGAAGAGCTGAAGAAAAAAGAGTTGGAAAAGCAGCGTGATGAAGAGGAACGCAAGCGCAAACTCGATGAGCAGAAAGCTGAAGAGCTCAAGAAGCAAGAAGATCTAAAAAAGGCTCAAGAGCAGAAAAAGCTGGAAGAACAAAAGAAACTCGAAGAGCAGAAAAAGAAAGATGAATTAAAGAAAAAAGATGAACTGAAGAAAAAAGAAGTCGAGAAGAAGCAGGAGCTCGAACGCAAGAAGGCCGAGGAGGCCAAGCAGAAGGCGTTAGAGAAGAAGCAGGCTGATGCGGCTAAGAAGAAAAATGCTCAGGAAGCCAAGAAGCTAGAAGAGGATCTGTTCAGTGATTTGGAGAGCGATACTCCGGGCACTCCGGGTAACCAGGCTGGGCCAGGCGGCGGCAGTGGCGATGATGCTTATGGCGGCGTGGTGGCCTCGACTATCCAGCGCAATATGTTTATTGACCAGAATATGAAGGGCAAAACGGCGGTGCTGAAGGTCAAGATTGCACCGGATGGGCTGATTATCAGTATTGGCTCGTGCGAGGGCGATCAGGCTATCTGTTCAGCGGCAAAGGCGGCAATGAACAAGATTGGCTCGTTACCGAATCCCAAGTCCTACAATGTAACGGATTTCGATTTGTCGATTACTCTACAGCTGTAAACGCTCACTTCTCGTGGGCCTCTGGCTGGTTTTGCCGGGCTGAGGTTATGGCTGCTATGTAACTTGTCAATAGGTATTTTGCGGTAGATGTTTTTTTATACAATTTTTTTGATTGTCATTAAAAAATGGCGCAAACACGGGGGACTGGTCAGATGACTAAGTGATAGGGTGCTCAACAGTGCCCCGGACTGCCTACATTTCGTTCTCAGGGGTTTTCTTTGTGATGTCAGACTTGAAGGAAACAAAAAATGAAACGATTGATGATGAGCTGCACTTTGCTGACAATGGTGGCGTTTCCTGCCATGGCTAAGCAATCGACAGACTATGAGGCAGATCTGGTGCAGAGCATTCAGCAACATTGGCAAGGTGACAAGAGTCTGCACGGGCGTCAGTGTGCAGACCTGAGTGTCTCGATTGCGCCTAATGGGGCTGTGATTGCGATTGCTGGAGGGAAGGGCGATGCCAGAGTATGCCAGGCAGCTCGTCGCACTCTGGGTCATCTCAAACAGTTTCCTGTGCCAAGCGAGGCTCAGTATGAGCGCTATCAAACCATGTTATTGACGTTACAACCTGGAAGTAGGTGAAGATGAAGAAACTATTTGCTGTCGTGGTTGCCTGGCTGTTTATCAGTCAGTGCGCATTTGCCGAGTTACAGATCTTGGTAACGGGCGGGGTTGACAGTGGCCGCCCGGTGGCAGTGCCTCAGTTTAAGTGGGCAGGCGGCAGCACCTTGCCCGAGGACGTGGCCAATGTCATCAGCTCAGATCTCATGCGCAGTGGTAAATTTAGCCCGCTGAAGCGTACTGAAATGCCTCAGACACCCAACCATGCCGCGGAAATCAACTATCCGATTTGGTCCAATATGGGCATTGAAGCCATGGTGGTGGGTACCATAGAGCCAGCCGGTGGCGATCAGTATCGTGTCAGCTTCGAATTGGTGGACGTACTTAAGGGTAAGAGCAATGCTGCCGGTGGCATATTGGACAGCAGAGTGGCCACTGTTTCCGGCAAGCAGTTACGTCAATATGCCCACCGTATCTCCGATATCGTCTATGAGCGCCTGACTGGCGAGCGTGGAGCCTTCCTGACCCGCATTAGCTATATATCCTTTAATCATGGTGCGGCTTATCCCTATAAGCTGATGATTGCCGATTATGATGGTTACAATGAGAAGGCATTGATCAGCGCGAAAGAGCCGCTGATGTCGCCTGCTTGGTCTCCCGACGGCCGCAAGTTGGCCTATGTCAGTTTTGAAAAACGTCGTGCCTCCATCTTCGTCCAGGATATCTATAGCCAGGGACGTACCCTGGTCGCAGCTTACCCTGGCATCAATAGTGCGCCCAAGTGGTCTCCTGATGGCCGCAAGCTCGCATTGGTGCTCTCCAAGGATGGTCAACCGGATATTTATGTGCTGGATGTTGGTTCTCGGCAACTTACTCGTCTCACAGCAGATCGTGCTATAGATACCGAGCCTTCCTGGTCACCTGATGGCCGAAGCATAGTGTTTACCTCCGAGAGGGGTGGCAAACCACAAATTTATAGAGTAGATTTGGCCACGGGTGGAACGCAACGAGTGACCTGGGATGGTGACATGAATCTGGCCTCTTCCATGAGTCCGGATGGCAAATCTCTGGTCATGGTCAGTCGAGTTCAGGGTCAATACCGTATAGCCCGACAAGACCTGGAGTCTGGCGCCGTGTATGTGCTGTCGCAATCATCATTGGACAAGTCTCCTAGTGTCGCACCAAACGGCAGTATGATTATTTATAGCACCGTCTACCAAGGAAGACAGGGGCTTGCTTTGGTTTCTGCTGATGGCAGATTCAAGGCAAATCTACCGTCTACTACAGGCGAGGTGCGTGCGCCGGCCTGGTCGCCGTTTTTGAACTAACCCTCAATAATAGAATATCCAAGGAACAGTGATGCAAATTAATAACCTGCTGAAAAGCTTGATGATCGCCCTGCCTATGTTCACTCTGGCAGCCTGTAGCTCCAGCAACGATTCTGATGCTGCAGCACAAGAAGGTGCAGCCCAGGAAACAATGGGTGCAGCTGATCAAGGTCTGTCTGCTGACGAGCAAATGCGCCAGAAGTACGAAGCCCTGCGTCAAGACAACACCATTTACTTTGGTTTTGACCAAGATGCCATCGAAGGCCAATACGCCGATCTGCTGCAGGCCCATGCTAACTTCCTGCGGGAACATAATGCCACCAAGGTTCTGGTCGAAGGCCATACCGACGAGCGCGGTACTCCTGAGTACAACATCGCTTTGGGCGAGCGTCGTGCCAAGGCTGTTGCCAAGTACCTGCAGAACTTGGGTGTAGATGCTTCTCAACTCTCTGTTGTGAGTTATGGTGAAGAGAAGCCAGCCGATCCAGGTCACGCCGAGGATGCTTTCGCCAAGAACCGTCGTGCCGTTCTGGTTTACTAAGGTTTAGCGGTTGATGAATACCGTATCGATGAAAGCGGCCATTTTTATGGCCGCTCTTTTTTCTTCCGGGGCTTGGGTTTCAGTCGTGCATGCAGAGGACCTGTCGGTCGAAGAGCGTGTCGACAAGCTTGAGCGTATGGTCAATTCACGGAATCTGGTTCAGATTGAGATGCAGCAGCAGGTCGATGCGTTGAGCAACGAAGTGCGTGATTTGCGTGGCAGTCTGGAAGAGGCCAATTACAAGCTCCAGCAGGCAACGGAACGCCAGAAGGCTCTCTATCAGGAGCTGGATAAGGTCAAGTCTAGTGCCACTGCGTCACCGGCTACGACTGCCGCACCTGCCACCACGGCAGTGGTAGGCGCGACCACGGCTGCTGCCCCCCAGGCCACTCCTGGTGCGGCTGCGACCGTGCCGGCAACGGCAGAGGAGAGCAAGGCCTATGAGGCTGCGGTTAACCTGGTAATGAAAGATAAGAGCTATGATAAGGCTATCCCGGCTTTTGAGGCTTTTATCAAACAGCATCCGCAGTCTAGCTTGGTACCGAATGCTCATTATTGGTTAGGCCAGCTGCAATATAATCAGGGTGATAAAGAGAGCGCCAAGGCGAATTTTCTCACTGTGGCGCAAAAGTTCAAAGATTCTCCCAAGCGAGCAGATGCACTGCTGAAGTTGGGTATGATTACTTTGAGTGAAGGGGATAAGGAAAAAGCGGGCAAGTTCTTCCAGCTTGTCATCAAGCAGTATCCCGATTCTCCTTCGGCACAGTTGGCCCAAAAAGCCCTGAACACCAAGTAAAACAGCTAATATTTGAACTAAAATCAAATGGGTTGGATGAAGCCTGAGCAAACGAATAGAAATCTCGATTTTTCTGTTGCGTCAGGCATCTAAATCCGTATTATAGGCCGCCGTTGGCGCCTGGAAGCGAAAGCCTAGGTGGCGACAAAAAGAGTGGGTCGTTAGCTC
>NZ_JBVAYF010000049.1:0-364 GCF_055413345.1 Pseudaeromonas sp. HNCC25DJ180 | reverse complement strand
CGGAATGGTGATGACCGGCGGACCATCCGTATGCCCCTGGATGGTCACGGTCAGTTGCGCCGTGCTGCTCGAGCCGTCCGCGTCAGTCAGGGTGTAGCTAAAGGTATCGCTCAGGCTCTGGCCCGTCTTCAGCGCATTCACCGCCGAGTTGCTGTTATCCAGCGTATAGACGTACTCGCCCTGGGCGTTCAGGCTGACTGTGCCATGCACCGTGCCCACCGCCGCTACCGCCGTGATGGTCACCGGCGCATCCACGTTCCGGGTGTCATTCTTCAACAGGTCGAGGGTCAGCGGGTTGGCGCCATCCTCGCTGATGGTCACACTGTCATCGACTGCCACCGGTACCGTATCGGTGATGGCGATA
>NZ_JBVAYF010000048.1:0-365 GCF_055413345.1 Pseudaeromonas sp. HNCC25DJ180 | reverse complement strand
TCAAGCACCGGTCAGTCTGCCGGCCCTGTTGAGCTGGCAACACTATATTGCGCGGCAATGGCCCTCGGCGGGAGTATGCAAGGCATGTGGCCAGCCACTGGGGCATGGCGTCCAGGTGCTGCCCCTCCGGGCGCCACGGTAAACTGAACACCGCAATGCAGGCGCCGTGTGGTGGCATGACCCGTGAGCGTTACCTGGTCGCTGAGTCCGGCTGACGGCCCAACCAGCCCGCGCCACAGAGAAGAATGAGTCTATTCGGCAGCGTGGGAATGGGTAGAAACTAGCGATAAAGCGCCATAACGGCGGTGCAACAACTATATCAACCGGACGCTTTAACGCTTGCCGGTCTTTTTTAGGTGTCGAGA
>NZ_JBVAYF010000047.1:0-367 GCF_055413345.1 Pseudaeromonas sp. HNCC25DJ180 | reverse complement strand
TCCAAGACACTTGTTACAGTATTTAGAACTTTTTGAATCAGCTTTTCCAGATTGTTAAAGAGCAAACTTCGTCAAGAAGTCAAACTGATAGCCTTGAACCAAGGCTATTAGTTTGTCTTCTACATCAAGCAAGAGAAATGGTGGAGCCATGCGGGATCGAACCGCAGACCTCCTGCGTGCAAAGCAGGCGCTCTCCCAGCTGAGCTATGGCCCCAATGAAGTGGTGGGTCTGAGTAGACTCGAACTACCGACCTCACCCTTATCAGGGGTGCGCTCTAACCACCTGAGCTACAGACCCACTTCAAGAGTTGCTCTCTTTATCATCAATCAAGCAATCTGTGTGAACACTCAACAAGATTTGGTGTCA
>NZ_JBVAYF010000046.1:0-387 GCF_055413345.1 Pseudaeromonas sp. HNCC25DJ180 | reverse complement strand
AGACTGCGTACAGTGGCTGACATATATAAGGAACAAAGTGTTCTTTGATTCGTATATGCATAACTTATCTATTCGTCTCTAACCCCCGAAAAGGGGTAGTCATCTATACTTGAAACCTGAGCTGGCAAGGTGTGCCAGACAAAGAGGAGTGGGATAACGGCCAAAGCGGTCGGATAGTGAACTAGTGTTGAGTGTATTTTCCACTGGGTGTTGAATATTTGCTCGCTTGAACGAGGGGGGGTAAATTTTGCTTGTCGCCTGTCATAATCTCCCTATAATGCGACCCCACAGACACGGCGGGTTCGCCGGTCGACAGAAATAAACCTAGGGCCTGGCGCCCGTGGTGAGCTCTTTAACAATCAAATCAAGCAATCTGTGTGGGCACTT
>NZ_JBVAYF010000045.1:0-387 GCF_055413345.1 Pseudaeromonas sp. HNCC25DJ180 | reverse complement strand
CCAAGCGCCGGTCAGTCTGCCGGCTCTATTGAGCTGGCAACACTATATTGCGCGGCAATGGCCCACGGCGGGAGTATGCAAGGCGTGTGGCCAGCCACTGGGGCATGGCGTCCAGGTGCTGCCCCTCAGGGCGCCACGGTAAACTGAACACCGCAATGCAGGCGCCGTGTGGTGGCATGACCCGTGAGCGTTACCTGGTCGCTGAGTCCGACTGACGGCCCGGCCAGCTCGCGCCACAGAGAAGAATGAGTCTATTCGGCAGCATGAGAATGGGTAGAAACTAGCGATAAAGCGCCATAACGGCGGTGCAACAAATATATCAACCGGACGCCTCGTAGCTTGCCGGTCTTTTTTTAGGTGTCGAGAGGCGCCGGTTATATAAACGTT
>NZ_JBVAYF010000044.1:0-406 GCF_055413345.1 Pseudaeromonas sp. HNCC25DJ180 | reverse complement strand
TACCGATGCACACGCCACGGGCACCTTCAGCATTGGCGACAGCGATGGTCTGGATGATATCAAGAGCCTGACGATTGTCGGCACCACGTTGACCGTGGCAGCTGGCGACACAGTGGCCGACCTGGTTGGTAGTGTGGTGGATACCCAGTATGGTCAGTTGACGCTGGACAGCTTCGATGCCGCAACGGGTACCTTCACTTACGGCTATCAACTGCTGCACAACGTGGACAACGACTCACAACCGGGTGCGGATACTTACGGCTTCACCGAGACCATCAGCCTGTCTGTGTCTGATGGCACCAGCAGTGCCGATACCAGCTTCGGCGTCTACATTGCTGATGATGCGCCGACGGCAACCGACAACGAAAACAGCCTGGACGAAGATACGGTCAGTGTCAGCGGTAAC
>NZ_JBVAYF010000043.1:0-427 GCF_055413345.1 Pseudaeromonas sp. HNCC25DJ180 | reverse complement strand
CACTGGCTAAACATACAGTCATTGGCTATAGCTTAGTGTATGAAACACACCATGCAATCGCTACTGACTGACCACTTTGCCGCCTTCCGGGCTCTGCACGGGGTCTCGCTGCCACAGCTCAAGGCTGTCTCGCGACTCAAGCTCTGCCGGACCGCCGCGCTCGGTGCTCATGTCCAATGTTGCCCACACGGCCACATTCAAGGGGTCTGGTATAACTCCTGTAAACACCGGGCCTGCCCACAGTGCTGCGCCTTACCTCAGGAGCGCTGGCTGCGGCGGTTGAGCTCGGTGCTGCTCGATTGTCCGCACCACCATATGATTTTTACACTCCCCGCCGAGCTACATCCGCTCTGGCGCTTTAATCGGGAGCGCTTTGCCGAGTTACTGTTTGCCGCCGTTCATCGCACACTCCAGACCTTCGGGGCTG
>NZ_JBVAYF010000042.1:0-601 GCF_055413345.1 Pseudaeromonas sp. HNCC25DJ180 | reverse complement strand
GCGAAGTGCTCGCGTGCCAGGTTCAGCTTGCGGCGTCCGCCGGAGCTGTAGAGCCCCAGGTAACGGATGCTGGCCTTGCCCGGGGTGGGCACATGCTCCAGCCAGCGTTGAATAAAGGTCGCCATGGTCAGTTGGGCGACTGCTGAGCTATGGGTGCGGTGTGACTGATACCGAAAGCGCACCTGACTCGGCGAGACACTGAGTAACTGCGAGTTCCGCAACGGGCCGCCCTTGATATAGCGGGCCAGATATTTAGCCACCCCGGAGGCATGGTCATAGCGCTGACAGCAATGCACCACCCACGCTTTACGTCCCAGCTGATTGCAGAGGTTGAGACATTGTTGCAACGAGCGGTCGGGAGGCACAACCAGCTCACCAGCCAACAGGGCGCGGCGCAGCGCTGCCAACAGCTTACCGCGATAGACCAGCATCAGCGGTTTCTGCGGGAACAACACTGACTTACGCGGCAGCACCCAGTCGCCGGCGTCATTGAGGCCGCCATGAGTCAGCAAACAATGCACGTGTGGATGCAACGACAAGTCGCGGCCCCAGGTGTGCAGACAAGAGATAACACCGGGCATGGCGGCCAGATACTTGGGGT
>NZ_JBVAYF010000041.1:0-720 GCF_055413345.1 Pseudaeromonas sp. HNCC25DJ180 | reverse complement strand
GATGATGTCCACCGTGATGGTGCCCGTGGTGCTGTTGCCATTGGCATCCGTCACCTTGTAGCCAAAGCTATCCTTGCCACTCTCGGTCTGGGTGGCCGTCGTGCTGCTATCCGGCGTGGTATCAAACGGCTGGGTCAAGGTATAGGTGTACTTGCCCGTCGTGGCATCCAGCACCAGGTTGCCATAGCTGCCTGTGGCACTGCCCGTCAGCTCGAAGTGGTACGGTCCCGTACCGCCACTGCCGGTGATAACCCCATCAGAATCAACCGCACTGCCGTTGCCTGCGGCACTGCCAATCCCCGCCAGACCCGCTTCGTTCACCAGCGACTCGTCGTCCTCGGCGCTCAGCGTGAAGTCCTTCACCCCTATCGTCAGCGTCGTGGTCGACAGGTCGCCATCCCCATCCTGGATGGTGTAGACAAACACATCCTGGGCGTTCGCACTAATGTCATTGGCCTCGGACTGATAGCTGTAACTGCCATCGGCCGCCAAGGTCAGTGTGCCATGCAACCCGATGATGGCGGTCTCCAGCCCGGTTAATACCGGAGTCGTGGTGTCCAAGCCTGCAGCACGCACCCCCACCACCCCGCCAGCCGGCGTCGTGGCACTCGCTCCATCCGCACCAAACACATCATCACTGCCATCACTCAGCACATTGCCCGTGACCAGGTCCCCTTCATCGACGCTATTGCTATCAGCATGCGCCGTCGGCACATCGTC
>NZ_JBVAYF010000040.1:0-732 GCF_055413345.1 Pseudaeromonas sp. HNCC25DJ180 | reverse complement strand
GGGATGGGCGTTGTGTAGCTAGCCCTCTTATACACAAGCGTATTGACCCTGGCCGCCACCCCAATGCTCCCTATCCGCCATTTTTATTACCCATAAACGCTACAGGGATTTTCAACTGAAGCCGCAGCGGGTAGCATAAAGACTCAACCGTGCCAGCTGTCAGAATCGGCAACCCCCAGCGTGAGCACACTGACACGGCGCGCGGTAGCTATGGCATTTAAAGAGCCACGCTATCCGGGCACAAACCATTACGCATTAGCGTTAGCATCCACCCAACCGTTCGTGGTGAGCGCCGTCGAACCGCGCGAGCATTTACCGTTCATCCTTCGACAGGACGAACGAAAAAACTCGCTGTCACCCTCGTAAAGACGAGCTAGGGCAACCATTACAGACCAAGCCGCATAAGTTAGCGACCTTATGTGGATTTATTCCGGATAAGAAATTGTTATGTGATCAATCCAGCGTAGGAATACTTTTTTGCGGAAAGAACTTAGAAAGAAAATTGTAGAAGTGTATGATCACAAAATAGATCAGAAAGGTGAAGGCGTCGGCCTCTCATTTTACGCATTCTTTAAAAATAAAAATGATCAGCCAGAGGTTCTTATGGAGGCTGCTCGGTGGTGGATTGAAACCCACAAACTGGATCACTTCGAAAAAGCAGTGAAGATCAGATATATGGTTATATCTGGTGTTTAATCGTACCCGCACAGCTGTTGTTGCCCCTTCGGGGCT